>DASVLN010000456.1:0-7223 GCA_036384855.1 Burkholderiaceae bacterium
GCTTCGCCGACGTGCAGCGCTACCTGCGCGCGCAGGGCGCGCCCTACGCGGGCGGCTCCGGCCGTTGACTCACGCCGCGGCGGCCGCCGCCTCGGCACGGACGCGGGCATCCTGCGCGCGTGCCCAGCCGGCGACGTCGTCCGCGCGCATCGGCTTCGCGAACAGGTAGCCCTGGAGCTCGTCGCAGTCCAGCTCGGCGAGCACCGCGCGCTGGCCTTCGGTCTCGACGCCTTCGGCCACGACGCCCAGCCCGAGGTCGTGCGCGAGGTGCACGACGGCGCTGACGATGGCGCGGGCGTCGCTGCTCGCCTCGAGGTCGCTCACGAAGCTGCGGTCGATCTTGAGCTGGCGCGCGGGCAGCCGGCGCAGGTAGCTCAGGCTCGAGTAGCCGGTGCCGAAGTCGTCGATCGACAGCAGCACCCCGATGCGCGCGAGGCCGCTGAACGCCGCCTGCGTGGCCTTGACGTCGCCCATCGCGACGGACTCGGTGATCTCGCACAGCAACTGGCCGGCGTCGACGCGGTGACGGCGCAGTGCCTGCTGGATGCGCTCGACGAGATCGTCCTCGCGCAGCTGGTGCACCGAGAGGTTGATCGCGACGTTCATGCGCAGCCCGTCCGCGGCCCAGGCCTCGATCTGGCGGCAGGCTTCCTCGATGACCCAGTTGCCCAGCCTGCCGATCAGGCCATGGCGCTCGGCCAAGGGGATGAAGACGACGGGGCCGACCAGGCCGTGCACGGGATGCTTCCAGCGCAGCAGCGCCTCGACGCCGTGCATGCGGCCGGTGCGGCCGTCGACCTTGGGCTGGTAGTGCAGCTCGAGCTCGCGCCGGTCGATCGCCGCGCGCAGGTCGTTCTGCAGTCCCAGCATCTGCGCGGGCGCGCCTTCCATGCGCGGCTCGTAGTGCGCCCAGGTGTTGCCGCCGGCACGCTTGGCCTCGTACATCGCCGCGTCGGCGTGCGCGACCAGGCGTTCCCGGGGGCCGTGCTCAGGCCAGGTCGCGATGCCCACCGAGCACGAGACCTGCACCGTCCGCGCGGCGGTCGGGATCGCCGTGCCGATCGCCTCGACGATGCGCCGTGCCGCGGCCACCGGGTCGGCCTGCGCGTCCTCGCAGGCCATCAGCAGCACGAACTCGTCGCCGCCGATGCGGGCGACCGTGTCGGCCGCGCGCACGCAGGCGCGCAGGCGGGCCGCGACTTCCTGCAGCACGACGTCGCCGACCGCGTGGCCGAGCGCGTCGTTGACCGGCTTGAAGCCGTCGAGGTCGATGAACAGCACCGCGAGCCGGCCGCAGCCGTCGTCGGAGAACGCCTGCTCGAGGCGCTCCTCGAAGTGGGGCCGGTTCGGCAGCTGCGTGAGCGGATCGCGCAGCGCGCGCACGCGCAGCTCCTCGTTGGCCGTGCGCAACCGGTCGTTCAGGCCCGCGGTGCGCGCCTGCATGCGGGCATCCAGGTACGAGGTCGACAACGCGAGCACGAGCAGCGCGATCGCCGCCGCCACGACGCCGGCGCCCACGCCGTCCTCGGACAGCGCGCCCGCCGTGCGGCACACCGTGCTCGCGGGGAAGTTCGCGGCCGCCATGCCGGTGTAGTGCATGCCGCAGATCGCCGCGCCCATCACGATCGCCGCGCCGAGCTGGTAGCGCGGCGCATGCGCGGGGCTTGCGTGGCGCAGCAGCACGAAGATTTCGAGCGCCGTCGCCGAGGCGACGACCGCGATCACGACCGAGGCCGCGACCAGCGGCCAGTCCCAGGCGATGCCTGGCGCGAGGTCGATCGCCGCCATGCCGAGGTAGTGCATCGCGCAGATGCCCGCGCCCATCGCGAGCGCGCCGCCGGCGACGTGCGCGCGGCGCAGCGTCCGGCGGCTGGCGGCGAACAGGGCGACCGCCGAGGTCGCGACGGCCGCCACCCACGAGGTGGCCGTCAGCACGGCGCCGTAGCCCAGCTCGATCGGCAGCGTCAGCGCCATCATGCCGACGAAGTGCATGCACCAGATGCCGCTGCCGAGCGCGATCGAGCCGCCCAGCCACCAGCGCCGCGCGACGCGCGGGTCGGGGCCGCGCACGCGCTTGGCCAGGTCGAGGGCGACATAGGACGCGAAGCTCGCGATCAGAAGCGAGCAGGCGACGATCCAGGCGTCGTAGGCAGTGGGCAGGAAGGTCGAGGGCATGGCTGGATCCGGCAGGCCCGCGGCGCGGCTGCGCGGACCCCCGAGCAACGACTTCGACCGCCTGCGCGGGAACCTGAGCCGTGTCGCCGTGAAGGACGCCACGCGGGGCCGCCGTTTGCCCGTTGCCGCCTCCACCGCCCGGCATCGCCAGGAGCCCGCGCATGAGTTCGCCCGCCGCCGCCCATCCCCGCCCCGCCGCCGCGGTGCGCCGCCCGTCCGCCGCCGCGACCGTGCTGCGCGTGACGGGCGGCAACTTCCTGGAGATGTTCGACTTCTTCCTGTACGGCTTCTACGCGACCGACATCGCCCGCGCGTTCTTCCCCGTGCGCGACGCCTACGTCTCGCTGCTGCTGACCTTCGTCACGTTCGGCGCCGGCTTCCTCATGCGGCCGCTCGGGGCGATCGTCCTGGGCGCCTACATCGACCGCATCGGCCGCCGGCGCGGGCTCATCCTGACGCTCGCGCTGATGGCCTGCGGCACCGTGCTGATCGCCCTCGTGCCCGCGTACGCGACGATCGGCATGCTCGCGCCGATCCTCGTGCTCGCGGGGCGGCTGCTGCAGGGCTTCTCCGCGGGCGTCGAGCTGGGCGGTGTGTCGGTGTACCTGTCGGAGATGGCGACGCCCGGCCGCAAGGGCTTCTACGTCGCGTGGCAGTCGGCCAGCCAGCAGGCCGCGATCATGGTGGCGGCGCTGCTGGGCTTCGTCGTCGACCGCGAGTTCTCGCGCGCGCAGATCGACGACTGGGCCTGGCGCATCCCGTTCTTCATCGGCTGCATGATCCTGCCGTTCGTGTTCTACGTGCGCCGCTCGCTGGTCGAGACCGACGAGTTCCTCGCGCGCACGCTGCGCCCGACGCTGCGCGAGATCGGCGCCTCGATGGCGCGCAACGCGGGGCTGGTCGTCGCCGGGATGATGCTGGTCGTGATGACGACCGTGTCGTTCTACCTCATCACCGTCTACACGCCGACCTTCGGCAAGGCCGTGCTGCACCTGGGCGCGGCGGACGCGCTGGTCGTCACCTTCTGCGTCGGCGCGTCCAACTTCGTGCTGCTGCCGCTGATGGGCGCGCTGTCCGACCGCGTCGGCCGCTGGCCGCTGCTGGCCGGCTTCACGCTGCTGACGATCCTCACCGCCTATCCGGCGCTCGCCTGGCTCGTGGCGGCGCCCACGTTCGGGCGCATGCTGGCGGTGGAGCTGTGGCTGTCGGTGCTGTACGCGAGCTACAACGGCGCCGCCGTGGTCGCGCTCACGGAGGTGATGCCGGCGCACGTGCGCACGGTCGGCTTCTCGCTCGCCTACGCGCTGGCGACCGCCGTCTTCGGCGGCTTCACGCCCGCCGTCTCGACCTGGCTGATCGCGTTCACCGGCGACAAGGCGGCGCCGGGCCTCTGGATGAGCGGCGCCGCCGCCTGCGGCCTCGTCGCCACCTGGCTGATCTACCGCGGGTTCGTCAAGGCGCGCTGAGCGGCCCGCTCAGAACGGAATGGCCTGGAACTTGATCCTTGCGGAGTGGGCCCAGGGAACCCGGTAGCCGCCTCCGGAGACGAGACGGGCTTGCGTGACGATCTGCGGCCACCATCGCACGAGGCGCTCGGCCTGCAGCCAGAAGCTGTGCTTCGACCATTGGGAATCTAGGACGAAGACCGTATGGCCGGCGCGTCGGATGGCCTCGCGCTCCGCACCGTGCTGCTTCCGGAATCGATCGACGGAGACGATGTACCACGCCTGAGGCGACTTCAAGGCCGTGATCCACTCCAGGTCGGGAGCGTTGCGCGCGAAGCGGTCGGTCAAGTGGATGACCTCTTCAACCCCTTCCAGATTCTTCGACAGTTCCCGCATCCCGTGGGCAAGATGCGAGGAAAGGTTGTTGTCGAAGAGGAAGTTCAAGCCGCCAGCCTTTGCTCGAATTCGACGGCTGCCGAGACCATCGCCGGCGTGATGCTGAATATCCTGGCGACGGAATTTCGGTCGCGACCTTCGGCGAGGAAGGCGGCATGCACGGTATCGGTCGGGATGCCGGCGTCCGTCAGCACGGGTGTGCCGAACTGAAGGGCGGGATCGAGCACGACGACCTTGCGCCGGCCTTCTGGGAACCAGCGGCGTGCGCCGCCGTCGGCATACTCGATGCCGGCGTAGAGGGACGGCCTGATGATGTCCGAGAAGACGTGCTGCCTGCGCAGGACGTCGATCATGCGCGCTTCGCCGGTCGCCTGTTCGATGGCCTCCAGAAAGATCCGCCTGCCGTCGGAGAGGAACCGGCGATTGGTCAGTGGATGGCTTTCGCCGAAGTCCCGGCGGGCCGTCTCCAGCGTTGCCCGGATGACGCGCAAGTCGACGCCATGGCGGACGAAGGTCGCCACCATGCGCAGCTCGAGCAGATCCCGGAAGCCGATGACGTCCTCCATAAGGGCGTCGTCCCTGAGCTGCGTTTCCCACAGCGGCTCGGAGCGGACCGACTGGCCGCGATGCCTTCGGTTGTAGCCGCGCAGCCATCGACGGACCGCTCGCGGCTCCGCCCCGGCCAGCCGGGCGGCTTGCGCGAGTGGGTAGAGGCCGATCCCGATCAGTTCCATGTGTCGACGCGAAAGCCGCCAGTATGCCAACCGGCGGCTGGCCCTGCCATGGACAAATCGGCTGATTTCCGCCGAAGACGCCGCCGCCCGCGGCGCCTCAGCGCGCCGCCATCCGCGTGCGCAGCAGCGCGACCGACTTCTTCTCGTCGATCAGGTGGCGGCGGCCGTCGTCGCTGGTGGTCGCGCCCTCGCGGATCAGGGCGATGGTCTGCGCCGGCGTCAGGGTCGGGTCGAGCGCGATCAGCTTGGCCGCGAGGTTGACGACGTTGGGCGAGGCCATCGAGGTGCCCGAGAACGGCACGCGCGCGCCGCCCGGCACGAAGCTGTCGACCTGGAAGCCGTCGGCATGCGCGAGCACCGTGTCGCCGTGGCTCGTGAACGAGGTCTCGTCGCCCGCCTTGTTGACCGCGCCGACGGCGATCAGGTTGGGCAGGTGCAGCGAGGCGGGCACGTCCTCGAGGAAGCCGGCGTCGCTGTCGCTGTTGCCGGCGGCCGTCACGAACAGCGTGTCGGGTGCGGACTTGATCGCCTGCTCTATCGCCGCCTTCCACAGCGCGAACAGCGCCGCGGCCTTGGCCTTGCGCGCCTGCGGGTCGCCGCCGCCGCCGGTCTTGGACAGCCAGGTCTCGAACTCGGAGACGTCGTCGCCCCAGCTCATGTTGACCACGCGCACGTGGCGGGTGCGGAAGTAGTCGGCCATCTGCTGGAAGTCGGCGCCCATCTTGCGCACCCAGGCCTCGGTGGGCTGGAACGGGAAGTCGGGGAGCTGGTCGTCGAAGCGCGCGACGACCAGGCGCGCCGCCGGGTTGCCGCGCACGGCGATGCCCGCGCAGTGCGTGCCGTGGGCGTAGAAGCCGAGCACCTTGCCGATCTCGTTGCGCTCGTGCATCTGCTCGGGCGACAGCGTGCGGAACAGCTGCTGCGTGTCGCGCGCGGCCTTGGAGTCGACGCCGTTCTGCAAGTCGATGCGGCCCTGCACCTCCTCGCGGAACGACGGGTAGCCGTCGATCTGCGCCTTGGTGAGCGGATAGAGCCAGTCCCTGGACGGGTTGCCCTCGTCGTCGAACGCGAGGCCGTGCGTGCCGCTGGCGGTGGGGTGGTCGTCGGTGAACAGCTGGTCGGGGAACAGCGCGACGTCGACGCCCGAGTCCCAGATGCCGACGTTGACCGGCGTCGTCTTGTCGGCGGCGGTCAGCGTGACCTCGCGCGCCGACCAGATCTCGGGCGGCGAGACCTGGTTCTTCGCGATGTAGGCGTGCAGCACCTCGGCGCGCGCGGCGCTGATCGGCAGGAATTCCTTCAGGTAGATGCGCGCCTCGAGCAGCTCGCGCGCCTCGCCGGCGTCGAGCGCGCCGGACTTCGCGGCGGCGGGATCGAGCTCCGACTGCACGTGCCCGAGCATCAGCGCGCGGCTGGCGAGCTGCGAGGAGCCATACGCGCTCTTGATGCTGTCCTGCACGATCGCCCACGGCAGCGGCGCGATGGCCTCGGCGTAGTGCTTCTTGAACGCCGTCTCGTAGGCGGGGCCGGACTCGGCGCCGGCGTCGATCGCGGCCTGCAGGCGCGCGCGCGCGTACAGGCCGGAGATCAGCTTGGCTGCGGGCTTGTCCTCGAGCGCGCGCAGCTGCTCGATCGTCTTCAGGCCGCCCGCGTAGTCGTGCGAGAGCTCCTGCGCGTCCAGGCGCGCGCTGAGCAGCTCGCCGAGCATCGAGTGGTCGTCGACCTGGTACTCCGCGAGGGTCTTGTCGATGTCGCGGCTCACCTGCGCGGCGAAGACGCCGAACGCGGCGTCGTCGGCCTCGACGAACTTCGAGGCCGGGCCCGGGATCGCGTAGCTGAAGCGCGGCAGGTCGGCTTCCTTCTTGACGGCGATCTTCGCGGCCTCGGCCGGCACGGCGGCGAAGGCGAGGGCCACGCTCAGGGCGAGCGCGGTGAGGGCGGGGTGCTTGGACGGCATGGGCGTCACCTGGCGTTGTTGTCGTGGGCGCGTTATACCCGCGCGCAGGCCGGCGTCCGAGCGGGCTCGGACGGATTGACGAAACCGGGGGCCGGACGACGCGGCCACCCGCGTGGGCGCGAGGGAAATCCCTCGGCTTCAGCGGCCTGCGTCGCCGCGCAGCACGTCCAGGGCGTCGGTGGCGACGAGGCCGCCGCCCGGCGCGGGATCCACGACGAGGATCGCCGTGCGGTCGTAGCTGCCGCCGGTCTCGGAGCGCTCGACGAAGCGCACCAGGAACTCGCCGTGCCCCACGCGGCGGAAGTCGCCGACGGCGAGCACGCGCATCTCGTAGAAGAAGCCGTGGTCGTGCATCGTGACGGACGACGAATCGAGCGACACCTGCGCCGACTTGAAGTCGTCGAGGTGGTAGTGATCGGCGGGCCGCGCCTGCGCGAGCGAGCTCGGCACGGTCGCCAGGTCGAGCCGGTGGTAGAGGCGCGCACCGGCGCCGCTGGCGTCGAGGTCGTCCGCCCG
>DASVLN010000457.1:0-9819 GCA_036384855.1 Burkholderiaceae bacterium
CAGGTGCCAGTCGCGCGCCAGCAGCAGCGGCGTGGTCGTCCAGAACACGCTGAAGGCGCCGAACATCGCCGCCTGGTAGGCCGCGCGGCGCTGGAGCACGGGCGTCGTGCGCGCGAGGCGGGCCATCGAGGCGTGCAGCTCGACGTAGCGCAGCGTGGCGCTCGGCCGGCGCGGCGGCAGCGCCGTGCCCATCAGCACCGCGAGCGCCGCCATTGCCGCGGCCGACAGGAAGAACACCGCGTGCCACGACGCCGCCTGCGCGATGAAGCTGGCGGCGGGCCGCGCGAGCATGATGCCGGTGAGCAGGCCGCTCATCACGTTGCCAACGACGCGGCCTCGGTGCGCCTCGGGCGCGAGGTGCGCGGCGTAGGGCACGAGCACCTGCGCCGCGACCGAGACCAGCCCGATCGCCAGCACCGCCGCGAGGAAGGGCGCCGGCCGCGTCGACAGCGCGGCGCCGAGCAAGGCGAGCCCCGCCAGCGCGATCAGCGTGCGCACGAGCCGGCGCGATTCGACGAGGTCGCCCAGCGGCACGATGAACAGCAGGCCGAGGCCGTAGCCGACCTGCGTCAGGGTGACGATCAGGCCGGTCGCCGCCGGCGCGAGGCCCAGCGACGCGCCGATCGGCCCGGCCAGCGGCTGCGCGTAGTAGAGGTTGGCCGCGATCAGCCCGCAGGCGAAGGCCAGCAGCAGCGTGATCGCGGCCGAGGCGCCGCGCTCCGGCGGGGCGGCGACGGTCGGGGTGGTCGGTGAGGTCATGGCGTGGTGGTCGCTTTTATTGGGGAACGGTCATGTCCAAAATGGACGAGCGGGTGACGCGATGCGGAGGACTTCAGGCCACGGTCTTCATCGCGATGTCCACGAGCGCCAGCATGTCCTTGCGCTGGGTGCCCGTCTTGCCGACGACACGCATGCCCTGGATCAGGCACAGCAGCAGGCGGCCGGTGATCTCCGGGTCGACATGGTCGGGGATCGAGCCGTCGGCGCGGCCTTCGCGCAGCAGGCCGGTCAGCAGCGTCTCGTTGCGGCGCAGGGCGGCGGCGGCGCGCCGGGAGAGCTCGTCGTCGAAGGTCGCGAGTTCCGCCGCGCTGCCGACGACGAAGCAGCCCAGGCGGCCGCGTGCGCCGTGCGAGGCCTCGGCGTAGTGGGTCAGCGCGACCCGCACGCGCGCACGGCCGTCAGGCGCGGGCGCGAGCGCCGCGCGCAGCTCGGCGTCGCGGACGGCCTTGTAGCGGTCGAGGGCGGCGATGTAGAGGCCGCGCTTGTCGCCGAAGGCCTTGTAGACGCTGCCGGAGGCCAGGCCGGTGGCGGCGGTCAGGTCGCCGATCGAGGTCGCGTGGTAGCCGCGCTCGCAGAAGACGGCGATGGCCTTGTCCAGCACCTCGTCGACGTCGAACTCCCGCGGGCGTCCACGGCCGGGGCTGTCGGCGTGCGGGGCGAGGGCGGCATGGGCGGCGGGCATGGGTGCCATTTTGGGAACATTCGTTTCCCAATTGGCGCGTGGGGGCTTTGGCGCGGCGCGCGCCTCGTCGATGCAATGGCCCCGCGGGCCGGGAGGGCCGTGCGCTCAGCTGCGCGCGCGCATGGCGTTGCGCGCCTGCACGAAGCCGAACGCGAACTCGACGGCCTCGGCGATCGAGCGCTCGGACTCGGTGCGCTCGCGGTCGGTCTGGAAGAACGCGAAGTCGACGTCGTGGCGGATGTAGCGCGGGGGCAGCCGGTTCAGCGCGACGCAGGCGATGTCGGCCAGCATGTCCGGGTTGTCCTTGATGTGCGGGAAGTGCTCCGCCATCTCCTGCACGGCGGCGAAGACGGCCTTCTCGTGGTTGTTGTGGATCGATGCGATGTCCATGGCGGAGCCTGTCGGGGAGGGGGCCGCCGCGCGGGCGGGCGGTCGTTCGGCCGAGTGTGCCGCGTCGCGCGCGGCCGGTGTCGACAAGTGTGCGACAAAGTGCCGGCTCGCGGGCGGCCCGCTGCCGGCCTCGGCCGTGCGCGGGGTCAGGCGATCTCGCCCGTCACCCGCATCGAGAAGTCGGTCGCCGCGACGTCCTTGGTGAGCTTGCCGACCGAGATGCGGTCGACCCCCGTGGCCGCGATCTCGCGCAGCTGCGACAGCGTGACGCCGCCCGAGACCTCCAGCACCGCCCGGCCCTTGGCGACGGCCACGGCCTCGCGCATGGCGGCGAGGCTGAAGTTGTCCAGCAGCACGCTCGTCGCGCCGGCGTCCAGGGCCTCGCGCAGCTGGTCGACGGACTCGACCTCGATCTGGATGTCGACCCCCGCGTCCAGCGCGAGCGCCTGCGCCATCACCTGCGCGATGCCGCCTGCCGCGGCGATGTGGTTCTCCTTGATCAGGATGCCGTGCCACAACGCGAGCCGCTGGTTGCGGCCGCCGCCGACCCGCACCGCGTACTTCTGCGCCTGGCGCAGGCCGGGCAGCGTCTTGCGCGTGTCGAGCACGGCGCAGCCGCGGGGGCTGGTGGAGGCGCCCTCGATCGCCTCGACATGGCGGCGCGTGACCGTCGCGGTGCCGGACAGCAGCTGCAGGAAGTTCAGCGCCGGGCGCTCGGCCGACAGCAGCGCGCGGGCGTCGGCCTCGATGCGGCAGACCTCGGAGTCGGCCGTCATCGTCGCGCCCTCGCCGTACATCCAGTCGATGCGCGCCTCGGGATCGAGCGTCGACAGCGTGGAGCAGAACCAGTCGCGGCCGCACAGCACGGCGCTTTCGCGCACGATGACCGAGGCCTGCACGCGCCGGCCGGCGGGAATCAGCAGGCTGGTCCAGTCGGCGCGGCCGATGTCCTCGAACAGCGCGTCGCGCACGTTGCGCGCGCGTGCCTCGGCCAGGGTTTCGTCGTGGTCGAACATGTCTCCTCGATTCTTCTCTCGAAATGCGTTCAGGCCGCGCCGATGCCGGGCACGATGCCGGCGGCGGCAGGGCGGCCGGTGGCGTCCTTCGCGGCCTTGGCGATGGCGGACGGGTTGGCGGCGACGAAGTCCAGCATGCGGCGGATGCAGCCTTCGGCCTGGGCGCGCACGGGCTCGGCCACCTCGATCGCGCCCGTGTCGTGCTCCAGGCAGTCGACCAGGCCCTGCAGCCCGTTCATCGCCATCCACGGGCAATGGGCGCAGCTCTTGCAGGTGGCCGAGTTGCCGGCCGTGGGCGCCTCGATCAGCGTCTTGCCCGGGGCGAGCTGGCGCATGCGATGCAGGATGCCGTTGTCGGTGGCGACGATGTACTCCTTCGCGCTGCCGCGGACGACGGCGTCCAGCATCTGCGAGGTCGAGCCGACGACGTCGGCCATCTCGACCACGCTGCGCGGCGACTCGGGGTGGACGAGGATCATCGCGTCCGGATGCGCGCGCTTCAACAGCTCGAGCTCCAGGCCCTTGAACTCGTCGTGCACGATGCAGGCGCCGTTCCACAGGAGCATGTCGGCGCCGGTCTGCTCCTGGATGTAGCGGCCGAGATGGCGGTCGGGCGCCCAGAGGATCTTCTCGCCGCGCGCCTTCAGGTGGCTCACGACGGCGAGCGCGCACGAGCTGGTGACCATCCAGTCGGCGCGCGCCTTCACGGCGGCGCTCGTGTTGGCGTAGACGACGACGGTGCGGTCGGGATGGGCGTCGCAGAAGGCCGCGAAGTCCTCGGCGGGGCAGCCGAGGTCGAGCGAGCAGGTCGCGTCGAGGTCCGGCATCAGCACGCGCTTGGCGGGCGACAGGATCTTCGAGGTCTCGCCCATGAAGCGCACGCCCGCGACGACGAGGGTGCGCTGCGGCGCGTCGCGGCCGAAGCGGGCCATCTCGAGCGAGTCGGCGACGCAGCCGCCGGTCTCGAGCGCGAGGTCCTGCAGGTCGCCGTCGACGTAGTAGTGCGCGACGAGCGCGGCGTCGCGCGCCTTCAGCAGTTCTTTGGCGCGGGCCTTCAGGCGCGCGCGTTCGTCGGGGCCCGGCACGGGCAGGACCTTGGCCCAGGCGCTGGCGGTGCAGGTCGCGCCCTGGGCGTCCTGGCGGTCGTATTCGTAGGTGGCTTGCGTCGTCATGGCGGTCGGCCGCCGGTGCGCGGCATCCGGCAGGTCTCGAGGCGGGCCGTCATCGTAGCCCAAGGCCGGAGCGAGCGACGCCAGCAGGGACTCGCGTCCCGCACGCGCCGCGATCAGCTGCCGATCCAGGCTTCGTAGAGGCTGTTCCACACGGTGGTGACCGAGCGGTTCAGCGGCCGCGCGTGCAACACCGTGGGCGGCACGGGCCAGTCGCGCGACTCGATCTGGCTCTCGAGGCCGCGGTGGTCGGCGCCGAGGTAGAACAGCCAGCGCACGTTGGCGGCGAAGGGCTGCAGCGCGAGGCGGTGCATCTCGTCGACCAGCGCCACGGCGTCGGCCGAGGGCATCGGCCCGACCAGCACCGAGCAGATCTGCGAGTGCGCGAGCAGGGCGCCGAAGACGGCGCGGCGATCGGCCGGCCGGGCGTCGCCATGCAGGCAGCGCACGAGGCGGTGCGGACCGTTGCCGGCAGGCAACAGCGTCTCGTCGACCACCGCCCGGATCTGCAGCCCGCCGCGCGAATGAACGCGCAGCCGGTCGACCGGCGAGCCGGTGGCGTCGGACAGCGTCTGGATCATGCCGTGCGCCCAGACGCCCGCGGGGTCGACCACGAGCATCGCGCTGACCTCCGGCGAGGACGCCAGGTGCGCGTGCAGCGCCAGCGCGCCTTGCTCGCTCTCGGGCACTTCGACCGTGACGCCCAGGGCGCCGGCCGAGTCGAACATCGACGACGGGCCCGACGGCGGAACATCCTTGACCGGCAACACCAGCGGAGCGAGCTGCTCGCGCAGCGCGCGCAACGCATTGGGCAGTGTCAGGACGGACGGTCGGGGCATGGAAGACGAGCTTACTCTGGAGGACATCGCGGGCCGCGGGCAAGTTGTTTAAGGTTGTGACTTCCTTGTCGATCTTGCGAAATTCCTGGGGCCGACGCCTGCATTCACAGGGCACGTTTCGCGCCCGCCGGCCCTGCGCAGCGGGCGCGCGCGCCCCGGCGCCGGGCTTACCATCGCGGGTCGTTCCACGCGCCTCGCGCGCCCCCTTTCCGGATGCCGTCCATGAGCCCGTCGCCCGTCCCGCCCGCCCTCGCGCCCGCCCGCCCCCGCCTCGCCGGCCATGCCCTCGTGGAGGCGCTGGTCGCGCAGGGCGTGGACACCGTCTTCGGGGTGCCAGGCGAGAGCTTCCTCGCCGCCCTGGACGGCTTCCACGAGCACGCCGGCCGCATCCGCTTCGTCGCCTGCCGACACGAGGGCGGCGCCGCGTTCATGGCGGAGGCGCACGGCAAGCTCTCGGGCCGGCCCGGCGTCTGTTTCGTGACGCGTGGTCCCGGCGCCACGAACGCGAGCATCGGCGTGCACGTGGCGTTCCAGGACTCGACGCCGATGGTGCTGCTGGTCGGCCAGGTCGCCGCAGACCAGCGCGATCGCGAGGCGTTCCAGGAGCTCGACTACCGCCAGATGTTCGGCCCCGGCACGCTGGGCCTCGCGAAGTGGGTCGGCGAGGTGCAGTCCGCCGACCGCCTGCCCGAGTACGTCGCGCGCGCCTTCCGCACGGCGATGCAGGGACGGCCCGGGCCGGTCGTGCTCGCGCTGCCCGAGGACATGCTGGCCACGCTCACCGCCGCGCCGGTGCTGCCGCGCGTCGAGCCCGCACGCGCGTGGCCCGAGCCGCAGGCCGTCGAGCGCCTGCGCCAGCTGCTGATCCGCGCGGAGCGGCCGATCGCGATCGTCGGCGGCAGCGGCTGGACGGCCGACGCGGCGTGGGAGCTCGAGCGCTTCGCCGAGGCCTGGGAGCTGCCGGTGGCCTGCGCGTTCCGCTTCCAGGACACCTTCGACAACCGCCACCGCCTGTATGCGGGCGACGTGGGCATCGGTATCGCGCCGGCGCTCGCGCAGCGCATCCGCGACGCCGACCTCGTGCTGGCGATCGGCGTGCGCCTGGGGGAGATGACCACGGGCGGCTACTCGCTGCTGCAGGCGCCGGTCGCGCGCCAGCCGCTCGTGCACATCCACGCCGGCGCCGAGGAGCTCGGACGCGTCTACCAGCCGACGCTCGCGCTGCAGTGCGCGATGGCGGGCGTCGGCGGCGTGCTCGCGGAGCTGGATCCGCCGGCTCCGCGCTCGCCGCGGGCCGGCGCGCAGGCGCATGCGGACTACCTCGCCAACCTCGAGGCCGCGGCCGTCGAGCCGATGGATCTCGCGGCGGTCGTGAAGACGGCCGGGGCCCTCGCGCCGGCGGGCACCGTGTGGACGAACGGCGCGGGCAACTACGCGGGCTGGCTGCACCGCTTCCATCCCTACGAGGGCCTGCAGCATCGGGGCCGCACGCAGCTCGCGCCGACCGCGGGCGCGATGGGCTACGCCGTACCCTCGGCCGTCGCGGCGAGCCTGCTGCAGCCGGACCGCACGGTGGTCGGCATCTCGGGCGACGGCGACTTCCTCATGACCGCCCAGGAGCTCGCGACCGCGACCGCGCACGGTGCCGGCCGGGGTGCCGGGCGGCTCGTGGTGGTGGTCGTCGACAACGGCCAGTACGGCACGATCCGCATGCACCAGGAGCGCGAGTTCCCGGCCCGCGTGAGCGGCACCGCGCTCGCCAATCCGGACTTCGTCGCGCTCGCGCATGCCTTCGACTGGGCGGCCGAGCGCGTCGACGACACCGCCGCCTTCGAGCCCGCGTGGCGACGCGCGCTCGCCGCCGACCGTCCGACGCTCCTGCACCTGATCCTGCCCGCCGACCGCATCACCTCGCGCACCACGCTCGCAGCGCTGCGCGAGGCCGCGCTGGCGCACGGCGCTGCATCGGGCGGTTAGGCGCGCGGCGCCGCATCCCGCGGGGCGAGGGCGTCCGCGGCCGCACGGTAGAGCAGCCTTGCACGACAGGCACGTTTGCGCGGCGTTGTCCTACACGCCAGGACGCGGTGCCGGGCCGATACTGCGATCTCCCGGCGGCGCTACCTCCTCCCTCCCTCCTCTTTGGTCGCCGGTCTCAGCCCCGCCATGTGCGGGGCTTTTTTCTTGTCGGAGACGATGCTGCCCGCTCCGGCGATGGTTCTCCGGGCTCCGGCGTCCGCCCCCAGCGCTCCGGCGCGCGCCCGCGGAGCTTCGCCCTCCTGCGTTTGCGAGGCATCGCCGGCGTTCCGAAGCGCGACCGCGCCTCGCACAGGCTCGTCCTCCCGGCTCCGCGAGCATGCGCCGGAGCTCCGCAAGGAAGCCGCCGGAGTTCGGCGACGAAACGCCGGAGCTCCGCAGGAAGGCGCCGGAGCTCCGCAGGAAGGCGCCGAAGCTCCGCGGGAAGGCGCCGAAGCTCCGCAGGAAGACGGCCAAGCTCCGCACTAAGGCGCCGAAGCTCCGCGACGAAGCGCCGGAGCTGCGCGAAGGGACGCCGGAGCCGGAGACCCCTCGACGGCGCCGGCGTTGCGGCCGCCGACCTGCCGGGCCGCCGCGTTTCGCGGGCGCCGGCGATCAGACATCCAGCGCGTCGATGCTCTTGCCGACGTCGCGCTGGACGGCAGCCTGGGGATCGCCGCCGCGCTCCGGGTCGGGCAGGGCGAGGCCGCCGCCGGCCAGCGTGCGCACCCCGCTGCGCAGCGACACCGCCGCTTGCCACGACAAGGCCTCGTCCGCGATCGTCCACGTCGCCACGAACCGGATCTTGGCCTTCGTGACGGCGTGGCGATGGATGCTCTCGAAGACGTGCTTCATGCGCGGCCCGCGGGCGAGCTTCGGGTGCGCGCAGTGTATGTGGCAAGCCACCGTTGCGGGTGCCGGAGTGGGCGGCGGCCTGCGCCTGGCAGGCAAGCACGCCGAGATCGACAAGCACCCCCGACAGGAGTCTTGTCCCTGTCGGTCACTTGTATGGTCGGGGCGACACGATTCGAACGTGCGACCCTCTGCTCCCAAAGCAGATGCGCTACCAGGCTGCGCTACGCCCCGAAGTCCGGGATTCTACGTCCTCGGGCCGCGGCCGAGGATGTCGGCGAGGAGGCGAGCGTCGAGATGGCGTTCGACCAGGTCGGCGAGGCGATCGAAGGTGGCGTCCAGCGCGGGGACGGACGCGCCGAACAGCGCGCGCAACAGGGCGGGCGACTCGAGCAGGCCGTGCGCATAGACGCCCAGCACGCAGCCGCGCTGCCAGCCGATCGGGGCACCGCCGGCGTCGCGCAGCGCCACCGTCGGCGCGGCCATGTCGGGATGCGGCACGGTGACGCCGCAATGGATCTCGTAGCCGTCGGCCTCGCAGCCGGCCCACGGCGCCCACGGGCCCTCCAGCGGCTCGAAGCGCAGGCGGGCGCGACGCACGCGCTTGTCGGCCTCGTAGCGCGTCACGAGCGGCAGCAGCCCCAGCCCCGGGCCCGCGAACCCCGGCTCGCCGTCGTGGCCCTCGGGGTCGACGAGCGCTTCGCCCAGCATCTGCAGGCC
Organism: Burkholderiaceae bacterium; assembly: GCA_036384855.1. GTDB lineage: Bacteria > Pseudomonadota > Gammaproteobacteria > Burkholderiales > Burkholderiaceae_C > Scleromatobacter. The sequence continues at coordinate 8,462 of DASVLN010000457.1, forward strand.
GCCGCAGACGCCCAGCACGGGCCGACCGGCGGCCGCATGGCGGGCGACAGCCGCATCCAGGCCCTGCACGCGCATCCATGCGAGGTCGCCGCTGACCTGCTTGGAGCCCGGCAGCACGATCCAGTCGGCGTCCCCGAGGTCCTGCAGCCCGCGCACCCACGCGAGCTGCACGCCGGGCAGGCGGCGCAGCGGCTCGAACTCGTCGAGGTTGCTGAGGTGCGGCCCCGCGATCACCGCGACGCGCCGTCGCCCCGTCTTGGGCGCGAGCGGGTCGCCGGCATCGTGCACGCCGTCCTCGTCGGGCAGGCCGTGGTCGCGCACCATCGGGATGGTGCCGGCCAGCGCCACCCCGGTCAGCTGCCGCAGCTGCGCGGGGCCGGGCTCCAGCAGCGCCGCGTCGCCGCGGAAGCGGTTGAGGACGAAGCCGCGCAGCGTCGGGCGCAGGTCCGCGGGCAGCAGCGCCCAGGTGCCGTAGAGGTGCGCGAAGGCCCCGCCGCGGTCGATGTCGGCCACCAGCAGGCTCGCGAGCTCGCCCAGGCCGCGCGCCTGGCGTGCTGTCGCGAGGTTGACGTAGTCCTGCGGCGCGAGGTTGATCTCGGCCGGCGAGCCGGCGCCCTCGATCACGACGAGCTCGCAGCCGCCGGCCAGCCGCGCCAGGCTCTGCGCCGCGAAGCCCGCGAGGGCCGCGCTGCGCTCGCGCCAGCCCTGGCGCGACAGCGCGGCATCGACGCGGCCGTGAACGACCACCTGGCTCGCGGTGTCGCGTTCGGGCTTGAGCAGCACCGGGTTCATGTCCACGGTCGGCTCGACGCCCGCGGCCAGCGCCTGGAACCACTGCGCGGCGCCGATCTCCGCGCCGCGGCCGTCCAGGCCCGCGACGACGCGCGCGTTGTTGCTCATGTTCTGCGCCTTGAACGGCCGCACGTCGATGCCGCGCCGCGCGGCGACGCGGCACAGCGCCGTCGCGAGCCAGCTCTTGCCGGCGCCGCTGGAGGTGCCCCAGCACATCACGAAGCGCGTCATCGCGCGTCCCCGGCCTCGAGCGCCAGCCGCTCGAACACGAAGGTCGTCGGCGCGAACGGCGGCCGCGAGGCGACGCGCCGCTGCCCGAGCGAGCGCAGCCGCAGCGGCGCGGCGAAGCCCGGGCCGTCCTCGACGAAGGTGTGGAACTCGCCGTCCTCGCCGACCGGGCATACGGTGTTCGGTATGTCGGCGAGGAAGGCCGCGTCGTAGGCGCGGCCGCAGAACGCGGCGTCTAGGCGGGCGGTGTCCACGCACACGACGCGCGCACGCACGCCGCGATCCAGCAGCTCGCGCGCGAGCGCCGCGCGCGGCTCGCCCCACAGCGGGAAGCGCGC
>DASVLN010000458.1:0-7078 GCA_036384855.1 Burkholderiaceae bacterium
GGGCGGGGCGCGGTCATCGAAGCGGCGATTGTCACGCGGCGCGGCCGCCGGCGCGCGCCGGCTTCGCGAGCCCCCGCGCGACGTCGCGCACCTGCTCGCGCAGCCAGCGCACCGGCGCCGACTCGTGCGTCAGCTCGTGCCAGAGCTGGTAGTAGGCCAGCGGCGGGAACGCCACCGGGCAGCGCACGATGCGAACCGGCAGCGCGCCGACGTAGCGCGAGCAGAACAGCCGCCCGGTCGTCAGCACGAGGCGGCTGCCCGCCACCATCGGCGGGATCAGCGAGAAATGGCTCGCGCGCACGGTGATGTCGCGCAGCAGGCCGAGCTTCCGCAGGTGGTCGTCGATCACGCCGCGCGCGCCCTGGTAGTTGGGCATCGGGGCGACATGTTCGCAGGCGAGGTATTTCTCGACCGTCCAGGCGCGTCCGCCGCCGGCGCGCGCGACCGGGTGATCCTCGGACACCAGGCAGACGACCTCGTCGTTCAGCAGCCGGCCCAGGTGCAGCTCGCCCGGCGGCGCGAGCCAGTTGCCGATGACGAGATCGACCTCGCCCTGCGCGAGGCTGCGGCGGTAGTCGAAGTGACTCGAGAGCGGCTGCAGCTCGATGCGCACGCGCGGCGCGAGCGCCTTCAGGTGCAGCACCAGGCCGGGCAGGAAGCCGGGGTCGATGAAGTCGCTCGCGGCGATGCGGAAGGTGGCCGCGCTCGTCTGCGGGTCGAAGACGTCGCGGCGCGCCCGCGGGCTGAACAGGCGGTCCGCCTCGGCGAGCAGGTTCGCGGCCGGCCCCAGCAGCGACTGCCCGGTCGCCGTCGGCGTCATGCCGTTGCCCGCCCGCACCAGCAGCGGATCGCCCGTGAGCTCGCGCAGTCGCTTCAGCTGCGCGCTGACCGCCGGCTGCGAGCTCTGCAGGCGCAGCGCCGCGCGCGAGACGCTGCGCTCGGTCAGCAGCGTGTGGAGCACGCGTACGAGGTGGAGCTCGATCTTGTCGAACTCCGCGCGCAGCGTCATGCGGCCCGGCGAATGGTCCATATGCGCTCGATTATATGGACGGGGTCGGCTGGAAAGGCGGCGAGGCGGCCCCTCCCCGGACCCGCCTCGCCGTGTGCAACCAGTGGACGCGATGTCCCCGGGGCCCCAACCGTGCCGGCCGATGGCCGCGCGCGGACATTGTCCGCACGACGGCGTGGAATCGTTTGCCAAGACGGCCGCCGTTCTCGCACAATCGCGAAATATCATGCCAAGCAAACCGTCTTCCATAAAACTGGATTCCATCGACCTGCGGATCCTGGAGATCCTGCAGGTCGACGGGGAAGCGCAGGTGGCGCATGTCGCCGAGCGCGTCGGCCTGTCGACGACGCCGTGCTGGCGCCGCATCCAGCGCATGAAGGAGGCCGGCGTGATCACGCGACAGGTGGCGCTCGTCGACCCGCGCGCGGTGAACGTGGGCGTGACGGTGTTCGTGTCGGTGCGCACCAGCGTGCACTCGCAGAAGTGGTTCGACCGCTTCCGGGCGACGGTGCACGCGATTCCCGAGGTCGTCGAGTTCTACCGCATGAGCGGCGAGGTCGACTACCTGCTGCGCGTCGTCGTGCCCGACATCGCCGCCTACGACGCCGTCTACAAGCGCCTGACCGCGGGCACGGAGCTGTTCGACGTCAGCTCCAGCTTCGCGATGGAGGAGATCAAGTTCACGACCGCGCTGCCGCTGTCGTACGCGTGACGGCCCCTCGCGACGCCAGGGAATGACCCGGTCGGGCCGGCGCCGTGGCGGTGGCAACATCGCGCCTTCCCCGAAACAGGAAAGACCGCGATGTCCCTGCCCACCCTGCTCCGTCCGGCCCTCGTTGCCGTGCTGGTCGCCGGCGCCAGCGCCGCCGCCGCCCAGGACGCGGCCGCGCCGGCGTCCGCTTCCGCGCCGGCACCCGCCGCGGCTGCGTCCACCTCGTCCGCCGAGGATCCCTACATCTGGCTCGAGAAGGTCGACAGTCCCGAGGCGATGGCCTGGGTGCGCGCCGAGAACAGGAAGACGCTGGACGAGCTCGAACGCGACCCGCGCTTCCAGACCTACCACCAGGAAGCCCTCGCCATCGCGCAGAACCGCGACCGCATCCCGATGGCCTCGCAGGTCGATGGCCGCATCTTCAACTTCTGGCAGGACGCCGACCACGTGCGCGGCATCTGGCGCGCGACCTCGCCCGCCGACTACGACGCCGGCGGCACGCCCGCCTGGAAGACGGTGCTGGACCTCGACAAGGTCTCGGCCGACGAGCATGCCAACTGGGTGTGGAAGGGCGCGCGCTGCGAGGCCCGCCGCGAGAGCCGCTGCCTCGTGCAGTTGTCCGACGGCGGCGAGGACGCGGTCACGGTGCGCGAGTTCGACCTGCGCAAGCCCGGGTTCGTCAAGGGCGGCTTCATGCTCCCCAAGGGCAAGCAGGACCTCACCTGGGAGACGCCGGACAGCCTGCTCGTCGCGCGCGAATGGCATCCAGGCGAGCTGACGACCTCCGGCTACGCCTACATCGTCAAGCGCGTGCGCCGCGGCCAGCCGCTGTCGGCCGCCAGGGAGATCTTCCGCGGCAAGCCGTCGGACGTCGAGGTGCAGCTGTTCACGCTGGACGACGCGCGCGGCCACAAGGCGGTGCTGATCAATCGCGGCATCACCTTCTTCGAGAGCGAGAACTGGCTCGTCGGCCCCAAGGGCCTGCAGAAGCTGGCGCTGCCCGCGCACGTCGACCTGCTCGACCTCTACGACGGCCAGCTGATCGTCAAGGTCAAGGAGGACTGGACGTCCGGCGGGGTCGCGGTCAAGGAAGGCTCCATCGTCGGCATCGACCTCGCGCAGGCGCGCCGCCACCCGGATGCGCTCGAGCCGACGGTGGTGTTCGAGCCGACGCCGCGCCAGACGATCGAGGCCGTCGCGTCGACGAAGGACGCGCTGGTCGTCTCCTATCTCGACAACGTGCGCGGTCGCACGGCGCTCGTCACGCGCGCGCCCGGCGGCCGCTGGCAGCGGCAGGCGCTCGAGCTGCCGGACAACGCCGACGTGCGCGTCGCCGACACCAACCTGCACACCTCGACGGCCTACATCTCGGTAGCCGGCTACCTGCAGCCGTCCAGCCTGTGGCGGGCCGACACCGCGCACGCCGCGGTGCGGCAGATCCGCGCGGTCCCGCCGCAGTTCGACGCGTCGAAGGACGTCGTCGAGCAGTTCGAGGCGACTTCGTCCGACGGCACCAAGATCCCGTACTTCATCGTGCACCCGAAGGACATGGCGCTGGACGGCAGCAACCCGACCATCCTGTACGCCTATGGCGGCTTCGAGATCTCGCTGTCGCCGTCCTACAGCGCGGTCATGGGCAAGCTGTGGCTGGAGCACGGCGGCGTCTTCGTGGTCGCCAACATCCGCGGCGGCGGGGAGTTCGGGCCCGCGTGGCACGACGCCGGCCTGAAGACGAAGCGCCAGATCGTGTACGACGACTTCGCCGCCGTGGGTCGCGACCTCGTGGCGCGCGGGATCACGAGCCCGCGCCGCCTCGGCATCGAGGGCGGCTCCAACGGCGGGCTGCTGATGGGCGTCGAGATGACCGAGCACCCCGACATGTGGAACGCGGTCGACATCCAGGTGCCGCTGCTGGACATGCTGCGCTTCGAGCAGATCGCGGCCGGCGCGTCGTGGGTGGGCGAGTACGGCTCGGTCTCGGTGCCCGCGCAGCGCGACTTCCTCGCGAAGATCTCGCCCTACGCCAACCTCCACCGCGACGTGAAGTACCCGAAGGCGCTCGTCTGGACGACCACCAAGGACGACCGCGTCGGGCCGCAGCACGCGCGCAAGTTCGCGGCGCGGCTGTCGGAATACGGCATCCCGTACTACTACTACGAAGTGATCGAGGGCGGCCACGGCGCCGGGGCCAACCTGAAGGAGCGCGCGCACACGAGCGCGATCGAGTACGTCTACTTCACGCGCCAGCTGATGGACAAGTGAGGCCGCGTCGCAGTTCGCGCATCGGCGCGGACCGCGGTGATCAGGCCCGCGCGCGGCGGGACTTCGGCGCCGACCTCGCGCGCGGCGCCATCGCCTTCACGCCCAGCGCCAGCACGAACGAGGTCGCGCGCTGCAGGCCCGTCGCGCAGATCAGCCACACCAGCAGCTCGTGCCGGAGCGCGCCGGCGGCAGCCCGGCCGCGCGCAGCAGGACGTCGCAGGCCAGGACGGCCAACGCCCAGGCGAGGGCCTCGAGCTGCCAGCGGCGCTCGTGTCGCAGCGACTCCATCGTCAGGCCTCCAGCCGGTCCCAGGACGACAGGCCCGCGCGCCCTGCGCGGCGGCGCATCAGGCCCGCCATCAGGATGCCGAAGATCGCGCCCGCCGCGCAGGCGAGGCCGAGGACCGGCAGCGCCAACGCCGGGCGCCAGCCGGGGCGGCTCATCGCCCAGAGCAGCCCGAGGACACCCATGGACGCGCCGTAGAAGCCGCCCATGACGAGCGCGTTGACCGCGAAGCTCGCGTACAGCGGCGGACGCAGGTCCAGCCCCAGCCGCCACGCCAGCCGATACAACGGCGGCGCCGCGTCGAACGGACGGATGCCCGCGGCGATGGCCTGGCGGACGGCGGAATCGATCTTCGAGGACATCATGGCGCGGGTCTGGACTTCGGCGGCCATGCTAGCTCGACCGTGGCGCCGACGCGTCCCCCAAAAGGGTCGTCGACAGGCTCGTGACAGCGCGCACCGCGCCGCAAGCCGGCCCAAAAGCAAAAAACCGCGGGAAGCAGGGCTTCGCGCGGTTCCGCTGGTCAGTGACCGAAATGGTTGCGGGGGCTGGATTTGAACCAACGACCTTTGGGTTATGAGCCCAACGAGCTACCAGACTGCTCCACCCCGCGGCAAGAAAGTGATTATGGCACGAAACAATGTCACGTGTCCACCTCTGGATCGCGATAACGCGCAAATCGCCGCGGCGGCCGTTCAGCCGGCGACGACGTGCGTCCCGGGCAGCCAGCACCAGGTGCCGGGGGCGAGGTCGGCCGGCAGCTCCAGGCGCCCGAAGCGACTGCGGTGCAGTGCCTCCACGCGGTTGCCGACCGCCGCCATCATGCGCTTGACCTGGTGGTACTTGCCCTCGGCAAGCGTCAGGCGCACGCCGTGAAGGCCTGCCGCGGCGCCGTTCCAGGACTCGGCGGCGAGCGCGCGCACCGGCTCCGGATCGTCCTGCAGCACGACGCCCGCGCGCAGGCGCTCGAGCTGCTCGTCCGTCACCGCGTGGCGGCACGACACGTCGTAGACCTTCGGCACGTGGTGCCTGGGCGAAGTCCAGCGATGCAGCAGCTGGCCGTCGTCGGTGAACAGCAGCAGGCCCGTCGTGTCCTCGTCGAGCCGGCCGACCGCTTGCACGTCGCGGCGCAGCAGCGGCGCCGGCAACAGGCTGTAGACGCTCGCGTGGTGGCGCGGCTTCCTCGAGCACTCGTAGCCCGCCGGCTTGTTCAGCGCGACGAGCGCCTTCGCGTGGTACGGCCAGTCGCCGCCCTCGACGGTGAGCACGAGGCCCTCCGGCTCGAGATCCTCGAACGGGTCGTCGCGCACCACCCCGCCGATCGCGACCAGCCCCGCCGCAGCCAGGCCCTCGCATGCGCGGCGGGTGCCGAAGCCCTGCGAGAACAGGATCTGCGCGAGCCTCACAGCCCTGCCGCCGCGAGGCTGCGGGCGAAACGCTCCGGCGCCTGGAAGCCGACGACGCGCGCGGTCGGCAGTTCGCGGCCCTGGGCGTCGAAGAAGATCAGCCCGGGCGGCCCGAACAGCCCGAAGCGCTTGAGCAGCGCCACGTCCTGCGGCGTGCTCGCGGTGACATCGGCGCGCAGCAGGACGGCGCGGCCCAGCTTCGCGGCGATCGCGGGATCGGCGAAGGTGTCCTGCTCCATTTCCTTGCAGGAGGTGCACCAGTCGGCGTAGAAGTCGAGCATCACCGGGCGCCCGGCGGATTGCAGTCGCTGGTCGAGCTCCGCGACGCTCGCGACGCGGTCGAAGCGCGGGCCGGCCTCGGCCGCGGCGGCGCCCGCACGCGCCTGCGCGAGGCGTGCGAGCGGGCGGGCGGGATCGGTGCCGCCGCTGGCCACGCCGACCAGCTCCAGTGCGCCGATCACGACGAACAGGATGCCGAAGCCTTTCACCGTGCGCGCCGCGCCCGGATAGGCTTCGCTCGTCGCGGGCTCGAACGCCCCCAGCACGACGCCGCCGACGATCGCGAGCACGCCCCAGCCCAGCATCACCACGGCCGCAGGCAGCACGCTGCGGACGATGTACAGCGCCACGCCCAGCAGCACGAGGCCGAACGCGCGCTTGACCTGCTCCATCCACGGGCCGCTGCGCGGCAGCAGGGCGCCTGCCGAGGCGCCGATCAGCAGCAGCGGCACGCTCATGCCGAGCGCGATGCAGAACAGCGCGATGCCGCCCAGCACCGGCGCCTGGTGCTGGGCGATGAACAACAGCACCGAGAACAGCGGCGCCGTCACGCACGGGCTCACGAGCAGCGCCGACAGCACGCCCATGCCGAACACGCCGCCCACCTGGCCGCCGGACAGGCGATCGCTGCGTGCGCTCAGGCGATCGCGGAGGGCGGCGGGCAGCTGGAGCTCGTAGAGACCGAACATCGACGCCGCCAGCACCACCAGCAGCGCCCCGAAAGCCAGCAGGACGGCCGGCTTCTGCAACGTGTCGGTGAAGCCCTTGCCGACCAGGCCCGCCGCCACGCCCAGCAGCGTGTAGACCAGCGCCATGCCCAGCGCGTACGCCGCCGCCAGCCCGAGCCCGCGCGCCGGCGTCACCCGGTTGCCCTGGCCGACGATCACCGACGACAGGATCGGGAACATCGGCCACACGCAGGGGGTGGCCGACAGCCCGAGGCCTATCGCCACGGCCACCGCGACGATGGCCAGCAGGTGGCCGCCCGCCAGCGCGGCGCCGATGCCGCCATCGGCATCGTCGGCGACTGCCGCAGGCGCGACAACGACCGTCGCGGCCGCCTGCGGCAGGCCGGTCACCGGATTGGCCGCCGGCGTCGCGCCGGCGTCGCCCAGCAGGTCGCCG
>DASVLN010000459.1:0-2109 GCA_036384855.1 Burkholderiaceae bacterium
AGCGCGAGGCCGGGCGCGGCGTCCAGCCGCACGGCGACGCCACGCTGGCTCGCCAGGGGCGCCAGCATCGCGCCGCACTCGGCCAGCAGCGGCGCGAGCTCGACGCGCTCGGCGCGCACCTCCATGCGGCCGGCCTCGACCTGCGCGAGGTCGAGGATCTCGTTGATCAGCGTCAGCAGGTGGCGGCCGGCGTCGACGATGTGGTCGACGAACACGCGGCGCTGCGCGTCGTTGCGGCCGTCCATCTCGGGCATCGCGAGCAGTTGCCCGAATCCGATGATGGCGTTCAGCGGCGTGCGCAGCTCGTGGCTCATGTTGGAGAGGAACTCCGACTTCGCGCGGTTGGCGCGCTCGGCGTCGGCGGTCGCGAAGGCGAGCTCGACGTTGGAGGCCTCCAGCTGCTCCGTGCGCTCGCGCACGCGCTCCTCGAGCGCCTCGTTCGCTCGCCGCGCGGCGACCTCCGCGGTCTTCTGCGCGGTCACGTCCTGCACCGTGCTGAACCAGCGGCCGGTCGGCGCCCCGGCGGCGTCGCGGATCGGCTCGATCACCTGGCGCATGTGGATCGTGCGGCCGTCGCCGCGCACGAGGCGGTACTCGACGTCCACGCGCACCCCCACGCTCGCGGCCTCGAGGCTGCGGTCGCGGAACATCGCGCGGTCGTCGGGATGGATCAGCCGCAGCCAATCGCGCGTCGAGGCGGGCATGCGCTCGGCCGGCAGCGCGACGAGCGAGGGCAGCGACTCCGACCAGCTCTCGAACGACCCGTCCGGCCGCGAGACCGCATGCCCGAGGCCGGCGAGCGACTGCGCGCGCCGCAGCGCGGCCTCGCGCTCGAGCAGCGCCGCCTCGGCCCGCACGCGCGCGGTGACGTCGATCGGGCACACCATGCGCGTGCGCCGGCCGTCGAACAGGAGCTCGTGCGAGGTGATCTCCACCGCGATGACCGAGCCGTCCTTGCGGCGATGGCGCCAGACGCCCGCATGGAACACTTGGGCCGGCTGCGTGCGCACCGACTCGGCCAGCGCGTCGAGGTCCTCCGGCGGCCGGATGTCGCGGATCGTCATCGCGAGGAATTCCTCGCGCGTCCAGCCGTAGTTGGTGCACGCGACCTCGTTGACGTCCAGGAAGCGAAGCGTCGCCAGGTCGTAGATCCACATCGGCAGCGGGCTGTGCTCGAAGAGGAAGCGGTCGCGCGCGTCCACGGCCCGCGCCGGCGGGTCGCCGGGCGGCGCGGGCGGACCGGGGCGGGGCGTCATGGCGTCGTTCTACTCCCTTGCCGCGGGGGCGTCACCGTGCTTGGGCAGTCGGCGCGCCCGCGGCGGGGCCACTGTCCGGCAAGGCGCCCGCCAAGTCCAGTTGCAGTTCACGCGCCGATGCGTGCGGAGTTCTCGACCGCCGCCGGAACGGCGCTACAGCCGCGCGGCCCGCGCCCGATAATTCCCCATGACCTCGCCCGTGACGCGCCGGCTCGCCCGGACGCTGTGGACCGACGACCGCCACACGCGGATCCGGCTGCAGCGCTCGATGCTGAGCTTCGCGCTCTACCTGGAGTGCGCGCTCGGCATGGGCCTGCTGACCCGGTGGGGCATGCTGGCCGGCCGCGACATCCTCGCGTGGACGGCCTGGGTCGTCGCCGGCTTGGGCGGCTTCTACGCCCTGATCCGCAGTGGCTGGAGCCGGCGCCTGGCCGACCCGTCGATGAGCGTCGCGCAGATCGCGTTCGGCCTCGGCTCGGGCGTCTTCGGCTACTGGATCGGCGGCGCGGCGCGCAGCGCGACGCTGATGCCGCTGTTCCTGATCATGATCTTCGGCGCCTTCTCGATCTCGCAGCGGCAGATGGTCGCGCTGACGGCCCTGGCGCTCGTCGCGCTCGCGGCGACGATGCTGGCGCGGCACGCGCGGCATGCCGGTGCGGGTATCGACGTGCTCGACCTGTCGAACTTCGTCATGGTCTCGATCGTCCTGCCGGGCATCGCGATGGTGACGATCCTGCTGGGCCGCCTGCGCAAGCGCATGGCCGCGCAGCGCGAGGACCTGCGCGCCGCGCTCGCGCGCATCCAGGAGCTCGCGACGCTCGACGAGCTCACCGGCCTCGCCAACCGCCGCCGC
>DASVLN010000460.1:0-48412 GCA_036384855.1 Burkholderiaceae bacterium
CGCCCGTATGCTCGCGCCCTGCAGCTTCATGCCCGCGATCAGCACGCGCTCTTCAGGCCTGAGTTGCCTGTACTTGCTTCCTTCTTCCATCGCAGCACCTTACCGGAGGTGAGGTGTTGCACTTCAGACTTGAGGTCGCCCCTCTTTATCAGGTGGGTTGTGGTCAGGCGGGCTGGGTGTTGGAAGCACCCGGCTTCGCCGTTTGCCTCGGAATGCCGCCGAGGCGCCGGAAGAAGTGCACGCAGCTCAGTGGCGGAATGTGGGCGCGCTTGTCTCGAAGCCCATTTCGGCCGGGGTCAATAGCTCGAAGTGCTCGGGTGTCGCTGAGCAGTCGCACCCTGCGACGTCGGTGAACACCGCCGCGAAGCCGGACACTACCTGCGACGGCGCCGTCCGAAGGGACTCGATGGCGCGCGCCAATGCGTCGCACTGAGCGACGCCAGGCCGTTGTTCGGCTTCGATGCTGCATCGGTCGCTACCAACTGCGAACAGTTCTCGTAGCACGACCAAAGCGAGGTTGCGGCCGGCAAGGAACATCGAGGCCGGTGGAATCGAGGAGACATCGGTGATGTCGTGGGGCATGGAAGGGCATCCTTTCGAGGTGGCAATGAGCGCGCACCGCGGCGAGTGCTGCACGCGCGGGAACATCGTCGGCGGTGCCGTCGCTAGGCGAGTCGACTGACGAATTCGATGGCTGTTGAATCGCTCTTGGCGAGGTTGCACGGAACGCAGGCCGCAACTAGATTGACCAGCTCGTCTGAGCCATCAAGCGCCTTTGGGAGCATGTGCTCGACGTGCCATTTCCCCTCGAGGGACAAGCCAGCGCCGCAGTAGTGGCAACGCCCGGCGGACTTGCCGAAGACCTCCCGCCGCCGCCTGGAAACAGCACGCGGCCGACTGCCAGCCCCGCCCAACGGAGGAAGCACCTCGGTCGGCCAGAGTGCGGCCTGCTCGCCCACCTGACGAGTCGTGGACTCCGCCAAAGCGTCCGCCGCGCGCAGTAGCTTCCGGGCGGAGGCGAGGGCATCAAGCTTGTCCTCTGAGACGCTGAGGACGGCGCCTGCGCTCGGGTCGATGACCATGTAGCGGACAGCGTGCAACCCACGCGATATGCAGGGTTGCGTGGCTAGGGCGTAGCGCCCCTTGCCGAAGACGCCGCCGAATATGGGGCGATGTCGTAGAGCTGACGCGCTCATGAGCGCACCCGCGCATTGGGTACAGTGTCGGTAGCCATGTTGCACAGTCCTTCCACGGTGTGTGCTGTATGGTCAGACGGGCCGGGCCTTGCCGGGCTCGGTTCCGTCGCCTTGCCTGAGTCCGTCAGGCTGCGGTTTTTCGGCGCTCCTTGGGGTTCATCGGAACAACGACGCCCTTTTGCTCGACCTTGCCGCAGAACTTTGCCCAGTCGGTCATCATGCGAACGCGCTTCTGGAAGAGGTCGCCGCGGCGATACGCAGCCTCAACCTTGTCGCCGATGGTGTGTGCCAGGGCCATTTCGGCTACATGGTTTGGGTAGTTCGTCCGCTCCGCCGCCCAATCCCGGAATGTCGACCGAAAGCCGTGCGGAACGACGGGCACATCGAGCCGCCGAACCACGGATAGCAAAGTCATGTCCGACAGCGTGCCGGCTCCACGGCCAGCGAAGACATAGGGAGAGTCTGTCCGCTTTGGAAGCGACTTGAGCAAGGTCACGGCCGTCGGTGACAGGGGCACACGATGCGGCTTCCGCCCCTTCATTCGTTCCGCCGGGACGTTCCAGACAGCCTCGTCAAAGTCAAACTCGGCCCAGACTGCACCACGTACCTCGCCAGACCGCGCGGCGGTCAGTATCGCGAACTCGAGAGCTCTGGCCCCCATGCCCTCCGACTGACGAAGTCGGAGCATGAAACCGCCCATTTCGTCGATGGGCAGCGCAGGATGATGGTCCTTGCCTCGAACCTCGTTCGCCGCCGGCAGCACTTTGGCAAGGTGGCCCTTCCAGCGCGCCGGATTCAAGCCGTCGCGGTAGCCACAGGCGGTTGCCCAATCAAGTACTGCTTCGATTCGGCCCCGAAGTCTGCTGGCAGTCTCCGTCTTCGTTCGCCAGATAGGCTCTAACACCGCCAGCACGTGAGACATCCCGACGTCGCGAACTAGCAGATTCCCCATGACCGGACCGGCGTATGTCTCGAGCGTATTGCGCCACTGTTGACCGCTCTTGGCGTTCTTCCACTTGGCCGCGTTGGCCTTGATGTACTTCGCGGCGCATTCGTCGAAGCTCAGTGCTGACGCCCGTGCGGCGCGTAGAGCGCTCTTGCTCGCGCGGGCCTCCTCGATGGGGTCGACGCCTTGCCTGACTTTCAAGCGTGCAGCTCGAGCGGCTTCGCGAGCGCCAGCAAGCGTGACGGCTGGATAACCGCCCAATCCCATATCCCGGCGCTTCCCGCCGATGGTGACGCGCAAAACCCAGGTGCGGCCGCCCGTCTCCAGCACCTGTAGCGCCAGGCCGGGCACCTCGCCCACGAAGTACAGCCCGGGCGCTGAAAGGCGCGACACCGCCAAGGCGGTCAACTCTTTAGCCTTCCGAGCCATGCCTGCAGCCCTTTCGCATCGAACCCATCGTGACACCCATCAATCCCCGTGCGATTTGATGATACGTCAAGAAGCGATGCGAAGTGAAGGGCTGCAGCCTACATAGGGGGGAGGCGCACGAAATGAAGTGTTGTGAGGTTCGGCGAAGTTCGAATTCTGGGGACACCCTCTCCGCCAGGAAGTACGAAAACACGGGCCTCACGGCCCGTTTTTCATTTCTACCCAACGACATCTCGCCCGACGCCATCGCGAACTCGCCGTGCTTGCGGTTGCTGCTGACGTGGCCGCGGATCGGCACGTTGTAGGGCGGGTCGGTGAAGACCAGGCGCGCGCGTTCGTCGCCCAGCACGGCCTCGTAGGACGTCTGCAGGGTGCTGTCGCCGCAGTAGACGCGGTGCCGACCGAGCAGGAAGAGGTCGCCGAGCCGCGCGACGACGGGGGTGTCCTCGTCGACTTCGGGCGCTTCGTCATCCTCGTCGATGACGCGCAGCAGCTTGTCGAGATCGGGCGTCTCGTAGCCGACGACCTCCACGGGGAAGTCGAGCTCGAGCAGGGCCTGCAGCTCCTGCTTCAGCAGCGCGTCGTCCCAGCGGGCGAGTTCGGCCAGCCGGTTGTCGGCGATGATGAAGGCGCGCTGCTGCGCCTCGGTGAGATGCTCGACGCGCAACGTGGGCACGCTGTCCATCCGCAGGCGGTTGGCCGCTTCCAGACGGGCGTGGCCGGCCAGCACGTTGCCGTGCGCACCAACGAGAACGGGTGCGACGAAGCCGAACTCGTGGATGGCGGCAGCCAGCTTCGTGATCTGCGACTTGGCGTGCTTGCGCGCGTTGGCCGCGTAGGGCTTGAGCTCAGCGATGGGGCGGAGCTCGATGCGTCCTTGCAGGACGATGGGCTCCGCCTCCGCGAAGCGGTTCTTGATGGTCGACATGACGTCTCCAGTGGCCGAAGACCCGTCGACCGCACGGGCGCACGACGTGGTGCTTCAGGTGGCCTGAAACAGGAAAGTTGCGGGGTCGGGCATCACGCCCAAGCTGCGCACCTCGTTGACGTCACGTCGCCGTTGAATCTACCGCGAACGATTCCAGGAATGGTCGATGCAACGACGACTGAACGACCGCTCGTCGACGCTCGCCTCAGGTGGTGAAGCCGATCCAGCGACCCAGGAACACGACGGCGGTCCACAGCGCCAGCGACAGAAAGCCGGCGACGCGGGCGGGAAGCGGGACGGGGAACGTCTCGTCCCATTCACCGATCCGCCGGTAGATGCCGAGATGAAAGATGGCCATGTTCAGTCCCGCGACCGCCAGGATGCACATCTTCCACAGGAATGGCTCGTTCGCCGCGTAGTCGATCGACTTGGATGCAAACATGAGGCCGCCCGTGATCGCCGCGGCGACGAAGGCGACCCACGTGAACGGGAGCAGTTCGTGGATCAGTCGATTCGCGCTGCGGCGGTGCGACGCGTACCCGATGAGGCGGAGGTCGACGATGGCGATCGTGCCGACGACGAAGCTGATCGCGATCACGTGCAGGGACTCGATGCCGGGGAAGAGAAAGTCGACCTGACGTATCGAGGTCGACAGCGACGAGTCATAAATGGACTGAAGGACGGAGTGGAGATCCACGGCGCATTTACCTGGATGGTTGTTGAAGACGGCCTGGAATCACGTCGTCGAATAGGCGATCCATCGTCCGCAAACGATCACGCCGATCCAGAGCAGCAGCGACAGCCATGCGGCGGGCTTCACGTGTGCCCTCCACCAGGCTGCACGGACGTCGAATGCAGGGTCGAGCAGCGGCTTGCGCATGACGAGCGTGAGCGCGAAGACGACGAGCAGCATTCCCATCTTGAGCCAGAAGGTCGTGGTCGTCAGTGTGCGATTCGGCTCGCCGACGATCTGGACCAGCCCCGTCAGGAGCAGCAGGACGAGCGCGCCCCACATCCAGGGCAGGTAGCGGCGCGCCACGGCGTGCGGCGATTCGTCCGTCGCCAGCACGCCTGCAAGCCGCAGGTCGGAAACGAGGGCCGATCCCACCACGCCCGCCACCCCCAGGATGTGCAGGCTCTGCATGACGGCCACCAGCGATGGCACATTCCGTATCGCCGTGCTCAGCTGGGTTTGGTAAAGCCAGAGGGCGAAGTCTTTCAACGGTTCGACTCCCAACATCGTTCAGGGGTGGCGCGCCGGCAGGAAGTCTGCCGGCGTCGCAATCGGCTGGAGGCTCGAGGCACTCTCCGGAAGAAGGTACCCCGCCTTGACGGAGGCCTTCGTGGCTTCTTCGAACTTGCGGCGGTAGTTCTCGTACGTCCCATACAGTTTGCGCAGCTGAACGTCCGTGTACGGGATCTTGGTGTCGTAGATCAGTCCGCAGCCCGTCTCCTGGTCGGTCATGTACTGGCTGGCCGGCACGGCGACCCACGGCGGACGAACGCCGCCGACCAGGTTGCCCGTCGCGGTATCGCGCGCCAGGCCCTTGCCCTGGCGCGTGAGGCGCGTCTCCCGCGGCATGGGCGTGCCTTCCCGCACCCAGCGATCCATGTCGTCCAGCAGGGCAGAGACCACCAGCTCGGCGGGCTCGTCGTACAAGGTCTTGCAGCGGGGATCGTCGCCCTTGCCGACGTCTGCGGCGAGGAGCTCGGTGTGCTCGGTACCCAGGTCCGCCAAGCGCAGGTGAGGCATGCCCGTCACTTCGTAGTAGCGCAGCCGCGGGCGATCGGTGTCGGGCGGCAAGGGAATCGCTTCGATGGCGTCGTGCATGGCCTCCGATTGGCTGTACACCGTGACGAATGGCACGTCATCGGGGAGCTTGCGCGGGACCCGGAGTACTTCGCCGCCGACCTCGCCAAAGGACATCCTGCCGGTCATGTATGCGTCGATCAGCGGCCGACCGTCGGGCATGCGCCATTGCTGGTGGCGACCCTGGTCCAGGTAGTCCATCCACACCTGGGCGGTCACGGCCCAGCTGTCGACGTAGATCCGCTGCACCTTCAACGATCCCAGCGGGCCGTCCGGCGAATTCGACTTCAGCAGCCGTGCGAGTTGCGCGGCGATGCCTTGGGACTGCGGAACGAAGGGATCGGGTCCGTCGCCGCGGCGAAACTTGTTGGGGTCGTAGTACGTGCCCAATGGCGCATATCGCGCGTAGTCGAACCGGCGCATGAAGTCGAAGTTGACGATCCTGCCGTAAAGCTTGATCTGTTCAGCCTCGGCCTCCGGCGTGTCCGAAATGAACTTGGGATCGCGCTCCGGCTTGTTGATGTTGAGGGTATAGCCGACATACGCATACCCGTGCCGGACGAGATAGTCGCGCGTCAGGATCCATCCTGCGCCGCGCTCGCCGAACCAGCTGAAGGGCTCGATGATCACCGTTCCGTTGAAGCGGGCCGCATCGGCGGGCATGCGCACCAGGATCCGGGTCGTGTAGGGCGCCTGCAGAACGCTTTGCCCGTTCGCCGTGATGGCGGGGGCGATTCCGGACAGGTAGTACTCCTGCTCGCGGTAACCCGCCTTCGCGAGATCGACGTACTCCGTGCCAGTGCGGCTGGCCGACGACAGCGGAAGCTGGCCCGACCAGGGCACCGCCGTGATCGTCGGCATCGGCGGGACGTCTGCGCGCGCGGTCGCCGGGATCACCCAGCAGAGGATGGCCACGGCCGAGACGCCGAACGATACGGCCGGGATGCATTGCATTCGAGAACTCCAGGTCATCTCACGATCTCGCAAACTTCCTCGAGGCCGCCGACGGCGGGCGAGGCCAGGCGCGCTACCCGGTACTACTTCTTCCAGTGCGCCTTGCCTTCGCTGTCGACCGCGATCTCGTTGTTCTCGCAGACGTATTCCTGGATCTTGTAGTTCGACCTGCGGTAGTCGAACGTGAAGCGATAGGGCGATGCGAGCACGGCGGGATCGTCGATCACCACCTGGTCCTCGAGCCGGTCGGGTGCCGTCAGCCGGATGCGCTCGGTGAGCTTCATGTCCTTGCTGTGCGGAACGTCGTACAGCAAGGTGTCGGTGCGCACGCCGCGCGTCTCGACGACCAGCGTGTCGCCTTCCCAATGCCCGACGGACTGGCCGTTGAAAGAAGGCTGGATCTGCTCCGGCGCGGGCATCTTCGCGCCGAGCCAGATGCGGCGGACCTGCTGAAGGTATTCGCCGAGCACGACCACGTCTCTCGAGCTCTGCAGTATCTCGAGGGGAAACAAGCCCGCCATGAGCGTCGGCATGCCTTCGGGCAGGCATCGGGCGCTCGTGGTGGCGATCGGGGTGCCGGCCTTATTGGCCTTCTCCTGACTCTCCTTGAGCTCGCGGTATTGCGTGGCGTAGGGCTCCTTCAGCTTGACGGGGCCGCCCGGCAGGACCGGAGCGTCTGGGTTGTCGCCATACCAGTTCTCCGGCGTCCTCTCCCAGGTTCCGCTGATGTCCGTCCCTGATGCCGCCTCGGCGGACGGAAGGTTCACAGTCGCCGCCGCGATCGCGAGGGCAGCGGCAAGATACGGATTTGCCTTCAGTCTCATGAGAAAAATCTCCAGATGATCGGGCCTGGCGACGCCAGCGCCTCCCCTCGGCGCGAGGTGCAACTAGCCTCCGCCTTTGAGGACGGTGTTGCCATCCTTGATCTCCACGAGCAGGCCGCCGGGCTGCTCCCCGGTCTTCAGGGGATTGAAGGTGACTTCGACCTTGTCGCCGACCTTGATCGAGTCTGGCTTCCAGCCGCCCTTGCGCGTCAAGGCATTGACGCTTCCCGATTCCACCTTGAAGCGCTTGGGCGGATCGCCGGATTCGACGAAGATCTCGACGTGGGGATTCGTGAATTCGAACCGGCTGACGACACCCTGGACAGTGATGGTCTTGCTCGTGTCGAACAAGGCGAACGAATGGTGCGCACTCGCCAGCGGCGGCAGGCCGACGATCACGGCAACGCCGAGCGCATAGGTCGTGCGGCGAAGTACAGCCTCGAGGCGCCGAGCCGTCAATAGGCGGGCTTGCGGACCGGCGGCGAGGTTGCATCCTGTACGAACCGAGCGCCGACGCGGCGACAGCGGAGTAATCGATGACGATTTCAAGGTAGGGCCCTCCAGTGGGCGCTGCTGTACTGATTCGAGTCTAGGACAGGGCGGGAGGCCGCGCGTAGCCCGAATCGGCATTCGTGCTCGGCAGTCTGGATGTGCGAAGGCCGCAAGACCCGCGGCCCTCATGCGCGCCTTGGCTCGCCGCGATTGCCGATTCGGGCTAACCGCGCGACGGCAGGTTGATCACCATTCGGCTGCGCTCATTCCTCGCACCTCCTCGACCCACTTCGCAAAAGAGAACCACCGTGATCGAAACTGAACTGGAAGCCCTCAATTTCCCCGACGCCCCGAAAATGGTCACCCCGGGCATTCCCGGCCCGAAGGCTGCCGAGGCATTGGCGTTGTCCGCTCGGACGGAGTCGATGGCCCGGGGCGGGGGGCGCATGCCCATCGTCATGGACAAGGCCTTCGGCGTCACGTTCAAGGATCCGGACGGCAATACGTTCATCGACCTGTCGGCTGGTGTCGGCGTGAGCAGCGTCGGGCGCTGCCATCCCAGGGTGGTCGAGGCCATGCGCAAGCAATCGGAGGCTTTGATGCACGCCATGGAGGTCAACAGTACCAAGCGCACGGAGTTGGCCGCCAAGATTTCCGAGATCATGCCGGACGGGCTGCGGGGCGACTGCATCACGTTCTTCGCGCAGAGCGGCAGCGACGCGATCGAGGCGGCGGTCAAGTTCGCGAAGCGGGTCACCGGGCGGCACCAGATCATCGCGTTCCACGGCGCCTACCACGGCGTGTGGAACGCCTCGGGCGCGCTGACCACCGGGAACGCCTACCGCAAGGGGTACGGCCCGTTCATGGGCGGCGTGATTCATGCCCCGTACCCGTATGCCTACCGGTTCCCGTTCGACACGACGCGCAAGAGCGCGGAGCAGATCGCCGGCGAGTATGTCGACTATCTCCTCAATTCGCCCTACACGGCCGCCGACGACGTGGCGGCGGTCATCGTCGAGCCCGTTCAGGGCGAGGGCGGGTACGTGCCGCCGGCGCCCGAGTTCCTGCAGGCGCTGCGCAAGGCATGCGACCGCAGCGGCGCGCTGCTGATCGTGGACGAGGTGCAGGCCGGCGCGGGGCGGACGGGCAAGATGTGGGCGGTCGAGCATTCCGGCGTCAAGCCGGACATGCTCACGTTCGGCAAGGGCATGGGCGGCGACGTCCCGATGGCGGGCGTGGTCATGCGATCCGATCTCGCGGCCAAGATTCCCGACGGCTCGGTGCCGAACACCTTCGCGGCGAACTCCGTCTCCGCGGCCGTCGCGCTGACCAACATCGCGATCCTGCAGGATCCCGCGCTGGACCTCCTGAACCGCGCCCACCGACTCGGCCTCGAGGCCCAGGAGCGCATCCGCAGCTTCGGCAGCCCGTTCGTCGGCGAGGTGCGCGGACGCGGACTGATGATCGGTATCGAGCTCGTCGAAGACAAGGAGACCCGGGAGCCGCTCGGCCGCGATCGCCTCGGCAAGCTCATGGGCCATCTGATGAACAACGGCGTGCTCATGATTCCCTGCGGCCGCCATACCAACGTGATGCGCGTGATGCCGTCGTTGACCATTCCGCGCTCGCTGATGTTCAAGGCGCTGGACATCTTCGGCGCCGGCCTGGCGACCCTCTGACTGAGCGATGGCCTCGTCCTCGCGGTACCTTCGCCGGTGGCGCGGGGCCGCTTCAGGAGCAGCGCAGGAAATGACGGATTCGTTGCTGGAGCGTCGCTACCGCGTGCTGGGCAGGGGCGCGCCGCTCTTCTACGATGAGCCGCTGCACCTGGTCCGCGGCGAAGGCGTCTGGGTCTACGACGCCCAGGGGCGACGCTACCTCGACGCCTACAACAACGTCCCGGTGGTCGGACACGGCCACCCGCGTGTGGTGGAGGCCATTGCCAGGCAGTCGGGCACGCTCAACACCCATACCCGGTATCTGCACGAGACCGTGGTGCAGTACGCGGACCGCCTGACGGCCACCTTCGCGGGACTGGTCATGGTCATGTTCGCATGCACCGGAAGCGAGGCCAACGATCTGGCGCTGCGGATGGCGCGCAGGTTCACCGGCCGCGAGGGCATCATCTGCTCGAACAACGCCTACCACGGCAACACCGAGGCAGTGGACGAATTGGCGACGACGTTCCGGGCGGGCCGGCCCGGCAGCGCGCGCGTGCGCGCGATTCCCTATCCGGACGCCTATCGACCGCATCGCGGCTTGACCGGCATCGCGCTGGAGGACGCCTACGTGGACGAAGTCCGGTCGCGCGTCGAGGAGTTCCAGCGCAACGGCCTGGGTCTGGCGGGGATGCTCGTCTGCCCGGTCTTCGCCAACGAGGGGCTGCCCGAATCGCCGACCGGATTCCTGGCTCGCGCGGCGCAGGTCGTCCGGGAGGCCGGCGGTCTGGTGATTTTCGACGAAGTCCAGGCGGGATTCGGCCGTACAGGACATCTCTGGGGGCATCAGCCGACCGGTGCGCGTCCGGACATCGTCACGCTCGGCAAGCCGATGGGCAACGGCTACCCGATCGCCGGGGTCGTCGCGCGTGGCGACATCGTCGACGCGTTCCGCGAGGAGGTGATGTATTTCAACACCTTCGCGGGCAGTCCCGTCGCCTGCGCGGCGGCGACGGCCGTGCTGGACGTGATCGAGGAGGAGGGCCTCGTCGCGCGCGCCCGCGAAGTCGGGGCTGCGACGACGGAGGGCCTGCGGGCCATGGCAATGAGGCACGAGTCGATCGGTGATGTGCGCGCGAAGGGCGCCTTCTGGGCTGTCGAATTGGTGCGGGATCGCGTGTCCAAGGCCCCGGACGCCGGCCGCGCCAAGGCGGTCGTCGAGCACATGCGCAGGCGGGGGGTGCTGATCAGCCGGCTGGGACAGTACGACAATGTGCTCAAGATCCGTCCACCGCTCGTCTTCGAAGCGCCTCACGCGCAGATCCTGCTCGAAGCCCTGGAGCACAGCATGACCCGGGTCGAAAATGGCTGATCTTTCAAGCCCCCCGACGTCCGTCGCCTCGCTCGAGCGCCTCGCCCTGCTGGCATTGGATTCCTGGGGAAAGCAGGCCCGCGAGATCCAGTTGGTCAAGATGCGCGAGAACGCCGTCTTTCGCGTCGTCGATGCGCAGGGCAGCGTCTTCGCTCTGCGCGTCCATCGCGAGGGCTATCACGACGACGATGCCCTTGGCGCCGAGCTGCGGTGGATGGCCGCGCTGCGGCAGGACGGCATCGAGGTCCCGACCGTCGTTCCGGCGGAGAATGGCCGGCTCTTCGTCAAGGCGCGCAGCGCGGAGTGCCCCGGTGAGCGCCAGGTCGATCTGTTCGAGTGGATCGACGGCCGCGCACTCGGCACTTCCGAGGCGGGCCTGCGGGGCGATCTGGGGGATATCTTCGGAACCTACCGCACGGTCGGACGCCTGGCCGCATCCTTGCACGACCACACGGCGAACTGGTCGCTGCCCGCGGGCTTTCGCCGGCACCATTGGGACCTCGACGGGCTGGTAGGCGAGCGGCCGGTCTGGGGCCGGTTCTGGGATCTGCAGGCGTTGGATGCCGAGGAGCGCAGGATCCTGCTGCTCGCCCGCGACCGCGTGCGCATCGAATTGCAGGCATTCGCCAGGCGGCCCGATGCCGATCGCCACTATGGCCTCATTCACGCCGACCTCGTGCCCGAGAACCTGCTGCTCACCGACCGGGGCGAGGTGAGGCTGATCGACTTCGACGACGCAGGATTCGGCTGGCACCTGTTCGACCTGGCGACGGCGCTCTACTTCGTCAAGGATGGCTTGGGGTACGAGGCGGCCAAGGAAGGCCTGATCGCCGGCTATCGCGCGCATCGCCGACTGTCCGACGCCGATCTGGCCGCGCTGCCGTTGTTCATGACGGCGCGCGGCTTCACCTACCTCGGGTGGGCGCACACGCGGCCCGCTACGGCGGAGTCGCTTGCCATCTTGCCGCACGTGATCCGCCTGGCTTGCCGGGAGTCGGAAGACCTGCTGAGCCGGGGGCGCGTCACGCCATGAGCGACGCCGGCCCGTCCGCGCCGATCCGCAGGCGGCCCCGGTCGAGGCCCTGGCTCCTCGGCACGGCGGCCGCTCTTCTGGCAGGTCTTGCGGTGGCCGGGATCGAGATCCGTTCGCACGAAGACCAGGCGGCGGTGTCGCGGGCCGATCCGGGACGAATCTTGTCCGATCCAGCGTTGCGCCGGATAGCGCTCGCGAAAGGACGGGTGGTGTTCGGCAATTACTGCGCCTCGTGCCACGGCCCGGCCGGGAAGGGCGACCAGGCGCTGGGCGTACCCGACTTGACGGACGACGATCATCTCTATGGTTCGGGCACCGTGGCAGAGACCGAAGACATCGTGCGCTACGGCATCCGCGCCCACAACAAGCGCGGCTGGAACCTGGCGATCATGCCGGCCTACGCCACCGCGGTACCCGACCCTGCGGAGCCGCTGCCGCCGCAAACCCCGTTGCAGGTGGAAGACCTGACGCAGTACCTGCTTTCGTTCACCGGACGAGCGACCGACCCTGGCGCGGCGACGCGAGGGCACGCCGCCTACGAGGCGGCAGGATGCTGGGACTGCCATGGCCATGACGCGATGGGCGAGCCGGCCATCGGAGCGCCCAACCTGACCGACCGGATCTGGCTCTATGGCGGCAGCCATGACCAGATCTACCGGACGATCGCGCGCGGGCGGGCCGGCACGAGCCCCGCCTTCATCGACACGCTCTCGCCGGCGGAGATCCGTGATGTCGCGGCCTATGCGGCCTCGCTCGCCCCCATGAACGCGGAGTCCAGATGACCCATTCGAAGCCCGCCACCGTCGACGACGCCGCCGCCACAGGCCGGGCCGACCTGTGGGACTTCCACCGACCCGTTGCCCGCCGCTCGCTGATCCTGTGCGCCGCCGGTGCCCTGCTTGGGCTGGCGATCGCGGGCGTCGGCCTGTTCACGGCGCAGGGCACCCGAACTGCGACCGTCCCCGCCGAGGACGCGGCCACCGTCAACGGCGTGCCCATCCTGCGCGCGGATCTCGTCCAGCAGGTCGCGTCCCTCTATGCCATCGACTATGGCCGATCCACGCCGGAACAACGCCGCAAGGTGCTCGGCGACATGATCCGCGAGGAACTGTACGTCCAGCGGGGCATCGAGATCGGCCTGCCCAACGACGACATCGACGTGCGCAGCGCGCTCGTCGCCGCTACCGAAGGGCAGGTGGCACAGGACGCCATGACCTCGAAACCCTCGGAACGGGAACTCGAGACCTGGTACGACGGCCACGTCGCCGACTATGCGAGCGAAGGCCTGATGACGGTGCACGAGTGGCTGCTGCCGACCGGGGCGACCGACGCCCAACCGGTGGCCGATCGCTTGCGGCGGGGCGAGCCGGCATCCGCCCTGGGCCTGAAATCCTCCGGCCGCGTCGACGATGGCGAGGAATACTACTTTGCTGCGCGCGTGCACCTGGGAGACCGCATCTTTGATGTCGCCCGCATGCTCAAGGATGGCGAGGTCTCGCGTCCCTTGCCGTCCAAGGATGGTGTTCGCATCCTGCAGATGGTCAGAAACGTGGTGCCGGTGCCGACGCCCTTCCAGGAAGTGAAGAGTCGCGTCCTGCACGATGTCCTCGAGGACAAGGCCGCGCGCCTCCAGGAAGCGAACGGACGCTTCCTGCGAAAGCGTGCCGACGTCAAGTACGCGCCGGATTTCCAGTGAAGACCGTGGCCATGGCAAGGTTGCTCCTCGCGATCGCCGCCGCGTTGCTGGTGGCCGGCATGCCATCGGTGGCCTCGGCGCATACCCGGTCGGAGTCGCACTCGAGCTGGTTCGTGGATGGTGGCTCGGTTCACCTGACGTTCTCGGTCTCGGATCTCGAGGCGCGGCGTGTCACTCAGGACGGACGGCCGCCCTCAGACGCGCAACTGCTCGCCTACCTCGGCCCGCGCGTCGGTGCCACTTCCGCGGGCGGGACGTGCAAGCTCGACGCCGCGCCCAGGCCGGTAGCGGCGGCGGTGGGGTACCGCCGCGCCGAGTTTTTCTACGCCTGCCCCTCCGCCGAAGGCATCAAGCTGCATACGGACGCGTTCTTCGAGCTGGTGCCTACGCACGTCAACGTGGCGCAGATCCAGACCGCCAAGGGCGACTTCGTCGAGGACATCCTGAACGCGGAGTCGCGCGAGGTCGACATGACGGAGGCAGAAGGCGGCCGCCTGCAAGGCGCCGGCTTCCTGACCTTCGTGCGCATGGGCATCATGCACATCTTCACGGGCGTCGATCACATGAGCTTCCTGCTGGGGCTCGTGCTGATCTCGAGGCGCTTCAGGGATCTCGCATGGGTCATCAGTGGCTTCACCCTGGGCCACAGTCTCACGCTGGCGCTCTCGGTGACGGGCGTCATCCGTCCCTACGCCGGGTTCATCGACGCGCTCGTGGCGCTCACCATCGCGCTGATCGGGATCGAGAACCTGTCGGTGCAGTCGCGGCAGGTCGGCAAGCTGGCGCTCTCGACGGCGCTGGTGCTCTTCGCGATGGCCGGACTCAAGCTCGTGGGAATAGGCCTCCTGCCGGTGACGCTGCTTGTCGGCGCCGGACTGTTCGCGTCGAACTACCTGATGGTCGCCGGCCACGTCCACGACGCCGCGCGGCTGCGCCTGGTCGTGACGCTGGTGTTCGGGCTCATCCATGGCTTCGGCTTCGCGGCCGACCTGTTGAGCGAGGCCATCCCCCCGGCCAAGCTCGCCGAGCTGCTGGTGGGATTCAACGTCGGCGTCGAGATCGGCCAGCTGACGGTGGTGTCGGTGCTGACCGTCGCCGTGCTGTTGCTGCGCCGCGCGAGGCTGACGTTTCCACGCGCCATCGTCGTCGACGTCTGCGCGTCGGGTCTCGTCATGATCGGGACGTATTGGTTCGTATCGCGCAGCGTCTAGCTCGCTGGCGGGCCAGGCGTGAGCACGCTCGCTGGGAAGTACGGTCGGACCGTTGATTTCGGATATTTCCCTTGTTGTTGCCGCCATGATTTCCATTCCCCCCGTCGACGACCGCGCGCACCCTGCCACCCTGCCAGGGGTGACCGAGCGCGTCGCCCGCAAGGTGGCCATCGCACGCGCCCAGCTCGGCCCCGGCCCGTGGGGTGCGCTGTCGCCGAGCGATCGAGGCCGGCTGCTGAGCCGCCTCGCAGACCTCGTCGACCGGGATGCAGCGCTGTTCGGGGAGATGACGCCGCGGGACGAGTCGCGCTCGCCTGTGCGGGTGGCGAACGACGCGGCGCACGCCGCCACGATCTTGCGTGTCGCCGTGGGATGGGCCAATTCGCTGGCGCATCGCACCGTCACGGCCGTGCCGCTCCAGGGTGCGAGCGCACGGTCGTTCACGGCGCTTCGGCCGATCGGGGTCGTGGCCGCCCTCATGTCGCGCCATTGCGCGCTACCGTTCATCGCTCGTAAAGCGGCCGCGTTGCTCGCGGCCGGCTGCACGTTGGTGCTCAAGCCTTCGGAACGGTCACCGCATCAGGCTATCCATTTCTCGACGCTGTGCCGGGAAGCCGGCTTCCCGGACGGCGTCGTCAGTGTCGTCGCCGGGCGTGGCGACGTCGTGGGGCGGGCGCTCTGCGAGCATCCCGACGTCGCGCTCGTCAGCTTCGCCGGCAGCCCGGAGGCCGGGCTCGAGGTCCAGCGCAACGCCGCACTCCGGTGCAAGCCGATCGAGCTCGACTTGCGGGGGGTGCGCGTCCACGTCGTTTTCACGGACGCCGCGATCGCAGACGCGGTGTCCGGCTGCGCCGCCGAGCTGCTGGCAGGGCGGGGGTCGTTTCATACCGCAAGCAGGCGCGTCTTGATCCAGCGAAGCTTGTCCCGCCGCTTCGCCGTGGAACTGGCCGCGGCAGGCGTGGAAGCGGGACCGGGCCCCGTTCCGCCTCAAGGCCGTCCTGTCGCAGGAGCGGACTCCGACGTGCGCGCGCGCGGACGGGACGTCGGTCCCGATGTGGCCATCGTCGAATTCGACACCGAGGCGGAAGCCCTGGCGCTGATCGACGAATACGCGAACGTGTTCGGCGTGACGTTCTGGACGACCAGCCGTCAACGCGCCGATCGCCTGGTCGACGCCTGCCCGGCTCGCAGGATCAACGTGAACTGGGCGAGTACTTCCGACATGGACGAGCCGGTCGAAGACGTCCTGCGTGCCAGGTTCGGTTCGTCCGCGATCGCGTCACCCGCGCTCGCCTACGTTCGAGAGACCGTCGTGACGACGCGTTCGACGTCCTGACGACCATCACGACGCTGCTGCCGCGACGAGATCATCCACCCAAGCACTGCAAGACATGGCCATCACCAAATTCGTTCTTCAGCTCGAGGATGTCAAGCGGATCGCCGCCGCCGCGGAAGCCGAGGCACGCGACCGGCAATGGGCCGTGAGCATCGCCATCGTCGACGACGGCGGACATCTCCTGTTGCTGCACCGGCTAGACGGCGCATCCGCCCTGTCGTCCCACGTGGCGCCGGCCAAGGCGCATGCCGCGGCCATCGGACGGCGCGAGACCCGGGTCCATGACGAGGCCATCAGTGGCGGGCGTCATGCCCTGCTGACGTTGCCGAACGTCCAGGGACTGCTGGAAGGAGGCATCCCGATCGTGCACGACCACCAGACGATCGGTGCGATCGGCGTCAGTGGCGTCAAGTCCGAGCAAGACGCGCAGATCGCCAGGGCGGGCGTCGCGGCCCTGCGGCTCTGAGGCGCGGCGCCCGCGCCACGCGTCGGCACGGCGGCGGCTGCCGCTACAGGCTCACTCGCAGCGACAGCCGGATCGTCCGGGGCTCCATCGGATGGACCAGGCGTCCGTCGTAGCCCTCGCCGTGGTTGCAGGCGACGCCTTCGCTGCGCGTGCAGGAGGAGCCCCAATAGGCGATGTCGTACGCCTTGCTGTTGAACAGGTTCAGGATGTCCGCGCTGACCCGCCAGCGGTCGCCGGCGCGGTATCCCACCTTGACGTTCGTGGTGAATGCCGGCGACGATCTCTCCGTGCCGGTCTCCTCCAGCGGATAGGCGCCGATGTATCGCAGGCGCACGCCGGCCAGCCACGGGCCCTTGGCGTCCGCCGTCACGCCCAGAGATACCGACAGCGGTATCGCGTTGGGCACGTAACGACCGCCGTTGGAGACCTGGTCGAAACGCGCGTGCGAGACCGCCATGTCCGCGTCGACGGTGATCCAGCGGTCGATCGTCGCGTCGTTCCACCACTCGACGCCATAGCGGCGAGATCCGCCTTCCGGTTCCGTGACGCCGTCGTCGCCGACGAACACGAGTTCCGATGCGAGGTGCGTCGTCCACAGGGACAGGCCCGTGTTCCAGCCGCCCAGCGGCGACGTGCGCAGGCCCGCTTCCAAGTCCATGGCGCGCGAGATCAGGCGGACCTTTTCCGCGGCAGTGCCGTCGGAGGGATCGACGGACGAGATCGATCCCCGCGCATCGTTGCTGTGGAAGCCCAGGCCCCAATTGGCATAGAACTCCGTGCGCGAGAAGGGACCGAAGGCGATGGCCACCTTGGGGCTCAGCTGGCCTGCGCTGGCCTTGCCGCCATTGGACAGGTTGTAGCGTCCCCCGGTCGCGGTGTCGCCTGCCCGGATGCCGTCGAGCCGCAGGCCGAGGACGCTGCGCAGCCACGGTGTCCATTGCGTGCGCAAGTCCGCGAAAGTGCTTGCCGCCGTCTCGATCACCGCGTCCTGGCGGACCGTGCCGGTGCGCCGGCGATCGGCGGTCTCGTACAGGCCGACCCGGGGGATGCGATCCTGGCGCAGCTCCGCGCCGACCGTGAGGTCGCTGTCGAATTGCTTCGGGCCGAGATGCCAGACCTGCCTGATGCCACCGCCCGATGTTTTGCGCTGGTCGAGTTGCTCGTGCTGGCTCAGCTGCAGGCCGGACGGCGTGGAGAACAGGTCCAGCGTATACCGGATGACGTAGGCGCTGAGGTGCGTCGCGCTCGTCTCGTCGGCGCGAGCCCATTCGCCCGACAGGCTGTAGCGCCCGGTCTTGCCGCCGTCGGTCGGTGCGAGCGTGCCGTAGCGGCCGATCTCGCCGTCGTCGATCGCGCGTTGAGGCACTTCTTCCGTGGCGGTCCAGTGCGCGCCGTAGCCCATGGCGGTGATGTCGAACCCGTTGTCGATGGTGCCCGACGACAGCCGCAGCACGCCGCCGACCTTGCGCAGTCCCTCGGGCTGCACCCAGGGGCCGTTGGTCTGCGTGGCGTCGAGGGCTCCCAGCAGCGTGCATCGCCCGAGCGGCCGGCTGTCGACCGCGAACGCGCGCCGGTACTGGTCCGGACCGACGGTCAGGTCGACCGAGGGCCTGGCCACCGCGTTCGCGTAGGAGATGCGTGCGATGCCCGTCGTGTCGAAGTCGCCGTCCTCGGCGCGATACGCTCCCTTGCGAAAATCGATCCGGTCGACGAGCTCCGGCGACAGGAAGTTCAGGTCCGAGTAGCCCTGGCCGTGCGCGTGGGTGACCTCGTTGACCGGCATGCCGTTGACGTAGGTCGCGAAGTCGGTGCCATGGTCGAGGTTGAAGCCACGCAGGAAGTACTGGTTCGCTTTCCCGTCCCCGGAGTGCTGCGTGATGATCAGGCCGGGCACCGACTCGAGCACCTCGGCCGGTCGCAGGAGCGGGCGGTCCGCGAGCTGCGCCGCGGTGATCGTGCCCTCGGTGGCCGAGTCGGCGACGCCCACCAGGTTGGCGGAGCGGCCCGAGACGACGACGGCCTGCACCCCGTCCACCGGCGCCGTCGTCTGGGCGCCCGCCGGCGCGCCGGCACCGAGGGCGAGCGCCGCGACGAGGTAGGGGCCTCGAGCGCCGGGCGCGCCGGATCGCCGCGTTCGGCCGCAGCACATGCAGGCGGGCGTCAGAAGTCGCGGGACACGTCGACGCCGACCGTGCGCGGCCTGGTCGTCGCGTATTGGTCGAGCCCGACGGGGTTGAACGTGAGCGACGGAACGACCGTGGTGACGGGGTGTCGGTTGGTGATGTTGTCGATGAAGAGGGAGCTGCTCCACTTGGCGAACTTGAGCCCGATGCGCGCGTCCGCCAGCGTATAGGCCGGCAGCGTCTTGGGCTCGGAGATGTTGATCGTCGACCGCCCGGTGTAGCTCAGGCCCAGGTTGCCGATCAGGCGGAAGCCGTCGGCCAGCAGGTGCTCGTACTGGATCGATCCGGATCCGGTCCATCCCGCCACGCCGTCCAGTCGCTGACCCCGGACCGTGTCGCTGCCGGCATCGTTCTCCGTGTAGACCGCGTGCGTGTGGCCCACGGACATGTTCAGCGTCACGCCGGCGCCGGCGCGCAGCGATGCTTCGACCTCGAAGCCCGAGGCTTCTGCCTGCCCCGCGTTGTCGACGAAGAGATAGCCGCAGGTGGGCAAGGTGACGTAGCGCTGAACGCGGGACCAGCGCTGGGTGTAGAGCGCCGCGTTCAACGTGAGCGCGTTGTCGAAGAAGCGGTTCTTGCTTCCCACTTCGTAGCTCCAGACGGTGTCCGGATTGAATCGCACCGGCGCCTGGGTCAGGCCGAGCTTGGCGAGGTCCGCGGCGCAGCTGGCCGCGACGCCGGGCTGCGCGGCCCCTTCCCGGTAGCCCTTGGCGGCCGTCGCGTACAGCATGGAGGTGCGATCCACGTTGTAGGACAGGTTGACCATCGGCGTGGTGCCCTTCGACGCAGCGCGCTCGTCGTGATTCGTCCCGTCCGAGAGGATGCCGGACGCGACGGACGTGTCGCGTGCGTTGGAATTGAAGATGCGCGTGCCGGCCGTGAGCTTCAGGTCCTTGGTGAACTGGTAGGTGGCGTTGCCGAAGAGCGCCTTCTGCACCAGGACGTCCTGGATGGTCTGGTGGAAGATGTCGCTCGTGCCCAGCAGCGCCGCCGCGGCCTGCTCCGAGCCGTCGGCCGTCGCGGCGAAGACCGACGTGAACCGGCTGTAGAAGGCGCCGACGATCCAGCGGAACTTCCCTTCGTCGTTCGAGGTCAGGCGGAACTCCTGCGTGAACTGCCGCGTGTCGTTGATTTCCTGATTCGTCACGGGGCCCAGGCCGCCGTCGGCGATGCTGTAGGCCGGGAGGTCGAAGTAGCGCTGCAGGATCTCGGTCTCGTCCTCGACGCGAACCTTGTTGCGCTTGGAGTAGGCGGAAATGGACGTGAAGGTCGCGGCATCGAAGTCGTAGTCGGCCTTGAAGCTGCCGATCGAGAACACGTCCTTGTAGGGTTCCCTGATGTCGAACGGTTGATAGTGCTTGCAGCACCCAGGGTCGGCATCGAACGTGTCGGGCGCGCCCAGCCGCGTGCGCTGGTACAGGAACATTGGCGTGAGGCTGAGCCGGTCGTTCGGCTGGATCACCATGGAGGCGCGCGCACCGTCGAGCCGGGTGTCGTTGGCGGCGCGGGTCACGTGGTCGGGCGTCTGCCCTGCGACATCGCCGCGGGAGCCGTCGGCGTTGCCGATGGGCATCGTGCTTTCCGAGACCCGGTCGATCCAGCCGCTCAGCCGCTTTTCGGTGACCACCAGCCGCAGCGCGGCGGTGTCCTGCACCAGCGGGACGTTCAGGGCGCCGTTGACCGTGCCGTTCAGGCCGCCACCCTCCGTTCCGGACACGATGACCTGGGCACTCCCGCCGAACTGATTCAGCTTCGGCGATTCGGGCACGAGCTTGATGGTGCCGCCCATGGAGCTGGCGCCGTACAGGGTGCCTTGCGGGCCGCGCAGGACTTCCACGCGTGCCAGGTCGTAGAGGTCCGGGTCGACGGGGGACTTGCCGCCCGAGGACGTCGTCGGCGAGGACAGCGGAACATCGTCGAGGTAGAAGCCCACCGTCGGCGCCACGCCCGCGGCGCTCGACAGGCCGCGGATCGTGTATTCGGTCTGGCCGGAGCCGCCCGCCTTCGCGCTCACGCCGGGAATGTCGCGCATCAGATCCGTGACGTCGGTGATGCCCTGTTCCTTGAGGTCTGCACCGGAGACGGCGGTCATGCTGATCGGCGTCTTCTGCACGGTGGAGCCACGCCGCTCCGCCGTGACGACCACCTCGATCACCTCCGGGGCCGCCGGCGCCGATGCCGCCTGGGCGGCAGTCGGCGCGCTGGCCGCCGCCGTCGGCGCGGGTGCCGGCGCGGTCTGGGCCAGTGCAGCGGCGGGCATCACGCTCAAGGCCGCGCAGAGGGGGAGCAGCCGATGCTGCGTTCCCGGAACGGGGGACCGGTCCATTGCGCATTGACACTTCGATGTAGACATGCAGACCCTCATCAGAGATTTGAAATTGAATCGACCGAGGCTTCCCGCCCCATGTCGCTTCTCGCGGGATGGATGCTCCGGCGGTGTTCCGACCGCCGACGGGACGGCGCTGTCGCCGATCGACGGCATGAGTCTCGGCGTTGATGCCAACCCGCGGTTAGCCCAAATCGGCAGCCGAGCAGGCTGCGATTCCTGCCGCACGTCGAGCCCGATGGCGTCCACGGCCGCCGATAGAAATTTCCATAATGCGGCATTCGCCCAGAAAATGGCGGATTTCGCGCCGGTCGACCGATTGGCTCGATAGGCGCACTGCCTTTCGTTGCCGACGTTTGAAAGCGGCCAGGCGACCGCGCCGCGGTCGAGTCGTGTCAGCCACCCATGACATGACCTAAGATCCGGCGTCCATCACGTCGCGAGTCCACCAGTGTCCAGCCTCACGCGCATGCTGTCCGTCCTCGACTTGTTCTCGAGCGAGCACACGACGATGACCGCGGAACAGATCGCGGAGTCGCTCGGCCTGACGCGGACGACGTGCTATCGCTATACCCGCGAGCTCGGCCACGCCGGGCTGCTGGTGAGCGACGGCGGGCTCTTCATGCTGGGACCCCGCATCATCGAGCTCGACCACCGCATCATCCAGTCGGATCCGCTGCTGAACGCCGGGCGTCCGATCGTTTGTGCCCTCGCGGATTCGCTGGGCGCGACGGGGCTGCTGACGACCTGCTACGACGATCGCATCATCAACGTGTTCGAGCATGGAGCGACGACCACGCGTCTTCCGGTCTCCTTCGGGCGCGGTACGACAATGCCGCTGTTCCGTTCGTCCACCTCCAAGGCGATCCTCGCGTCGATGAGCCGCAGCCGGCTCAAGCGTCTTTGGAAGGAGCATCAGGACGAGGCGGACTGCCAGGCGATCGGGCGGGATTGGCTGTCCTTCTGGAAGGCATTGCAGGTCATCAAGCGCCAGGGCCTGTGCGTGTCGACCGGCGAACTCGACGCAGGCATGTCGGGTATCTCCTCGCCGATCCTGTTCGGCACCGGCGACGTCGCGGGCTGCGTGTCGCTCGTGTTCCCGGCCGAGGACTTCAAGGTCTACGCGCCGGAATTGCTCGGCGCCCGCTTGCGCGCCGCGGCGGGGCAGATCTCGCGCGCATTGGCGCTGGCAGTCGGCGAACCGCCCGGTCGCCCAGTCCAGCAGGAACCCGTCGTCGAAGGCCGCCGCCGACGTGCCGCCGGTCCGGACACCGGATCGTCCAAGGCAGGCAAGGTCGCCGCGCTGCGCTCCTGACCTGCTCGTGCACGCCGTCGGGATGACGGCACCTCATGCCCGCGGCCGCGCGCGTGACGCGCGGCGAAGCAGCGGCAGGCTTCCGCACAGCTCCACGGCAATTCCTCCCCATTCATCTCGCTGGCCGAACTGGCCGCGATGGGCGCCGCCGCATCTCCTTGGTCGCGCCGGGCCGGATCCGGGGGGACTTCGGCGTGCCGATTTCGGTCATTGAGATGTTGTAAATGCCGTATTTTGGGATTACGATCATTTCCACATCAGGACGGGACATGCATACTTTTTCCCAACAGGACAACTCCTCCACCGGGGCCGTGACGGTCCTCGAGGCCGCCGTCGCCGCGGGTTCGAGCGTCTGCTTCGCAAACCCGGGAACGACCGAGATGCCGTTCGTCGGGGCGCTGGACCAGGTCGGCGGCATGCGCGCCGTGCTGGGACTCTTCGAGGGCGTCTGCACCGGCGCTGCCGACGGTTACGGGCGCATGTCGCGCATGCCCGCCACCACATTGCTGCATCTCGGGCCGGGGCTCGCCAACGGGCTTGCCAACCTGCACAACGCACGGCGCGCGCGCACGCCGATCCTCAACATCGTCGGCGACCATGCCAGCTGGCACCTGAAGTACGACGCGCCGCTCACGTCGGACATCGAATCGCTGGCGCGTCCCGTGTCCGGCTGGTATCGGGCCATCGCGTCGGCGCAGCACCTGCGGCGCGACACGGTCGACGGTCTGCACGCGACGCTGGCATCGCCGGGGCGGATCGCCACGCTGGTGGTGCCGGTCGATTTCCAGCAGCATCCGGCGCCCGCGCAGGAGCCGCCCGCGGTCGTGATGGCCAGGCCCGCCGTGATCGAGGAGGAACGCATCGAGGCGGCCCGCCACGTGCTGACCAGCGGCCGTCGCGCGGTGCTGCTCCTGGGCGATCGTGCCCTCAGCGAGCGCGGGCAACTCGCGGCCGGCCGCATTGCCGCCGCCACCGGCGCGCGCCTGTTCAGCGAGACCTTCCCCGCTCGCACCGAGCGCGGCGGCGGGTTGCCCGACATCGACCGGCTGCCGTACTTTCCGGAGACGGCCATCCAGGCACTGGAGGGTGCAGTGGTCGTGCTCGCGGGTGCGATCGCCCCCGTCGCCTACTTCGGCTACGAGGGCCTGCCGAGCGAACTGGCGCCGGCCGAATCGCTGCATTCGCTCGCGCAGCCCGGCGAGCCCGCGGACGAGGCGCTCGAACGCCTGGCCAACGCTCTCGGCGCGCCCCGGATCGTGCCCGGGACGATGCCGGCGCAGCACATCGTGCCCGCGGGCGAGCTCACGCCGTCGGCCGTTGGCCGGATCGTGGCGAATGCGCTGACGGAAGGGGCCATCGTCTCGGTCGAGGGGGGCACCTGCGGGTACCCCTTCGTCACGGCCTCCGCCTCGGCGGCGCGCCATACCATCCTGACCAACACGGGAGGCGCGATCGGGCAGGGGCTGCCGGTGGCCCTGGGCGCGGCCGTGGCATGCCCGGATCGCCGCGTCTTCGCGCTCCAGTCGGACGGCAGCGCGCAGTACACGATCCAGGCGCTGTGGACGATGGCGCGCGAGCGGCTGCCGGTCATCGTCCTGATCGCCTCGAATCGTCGCTACGGGATCCTGCAGACGGAGCTCGCGCGCGCCGGCATCTCGCCGGGCCCGCAGGCCTCGAGGCTGACCTCGCTGGACGATCCGCCGCTGGACTGGGTCGCGCTCGCCCAGGGCTACGGCGTGCCGTGCGTCCGCGCGTCGAGCGGCGACGAACTCCGGGCCGCGCTCTGCACAGCGCTGGCGCACACCTCGGGCCCGATCGTGATCGAGATGCGCCTGGCCTGATCACCCCTTCTTTCGAGGAACTATGGATCTGCAACTCAAGGGCAAGGCCGCCTTCATCACCGGCGGCAGCATGGGCATCGGCAAGGCCGCGGCGCTGGAGCTCGCGCGCGAGGGCGTCGACGTCGCGATCGCCGCGCGCCGGCTGCCGCTGCTGGAAGAGGCCGCGCAGGATCTTCGCCGGCAGCTCGGCGCGGATGCCGGACGCATCCTTCCCGTCGTGGTGGACACCACCGACATGGACTCTGTGACCGCCGCGGTGGAGACGGCGGCGTCCGCGTTCGGCCGGCTCGACATCCTCGTCAACGGCGCGGCGCATCCCGGCGGCCTCGTGCGCGCGGAACTGGCCGATGCCGATCCTCAGGGCCTCCTGCAGGACATCGACATCAAGGTCGTCGGCTACCTGCGGTGCGCGAAGGCCGCCGCGCCGCACATGCGCCGCGGCGGCTACGGCCGGATCATCAACATCGGCGGGCTGACTGGCCGCGGCAGCAAGCAGCTCTCGGGCATGCGCAACGTCGCCATCGTGCACATGACCAAGACGCTGTCGGATCAGCTGGGTCCCGACGGCATCACCGTCAATACGATCCACCCCGGCGTGGTCGAGACGCCGCACATCCACGAGCTCTACGAGAAGGAGGCCCGCAAGCAGGGCCTGACCGCGGCGGAGGTCGAGGCGAACTACGTCAAGGCGACGCCGATCCGTCGCGTGTTGCAGCCCGAGGAGATGGGCTGGCTCATCGCCTTCCTCGCCTCGCCGAGGTCCGGATCGATCACCGGCGAATCCCTCGGCTGCGACGGTGGCCTGACCCGCGGCATCTTCCTCTGACGGAGCTTCCCATGGACTTCACGATCATGGTCGCCACTGCGGGCCAAGGCATCCTGCGCAGCAACGACGACGGCAGGACCTGGCATCGCCTCGGCCTCAAGGAACCGATCGAATTCGACGGCGTCGTCCGTGCGCTGGCAGTCGATCCGCAGCGGCCGCAACGCGTGTACGCCGGCGCCGACTGCGGCCTGTGCGTCAGCGACGATGCAGGCGCGCACTGGCGCCGCGCGGAGGGTGCGATCTCGGGCATGACGGTCTGGTCGATCGCCATCGACCCGAACGACCCGGAAATCCTCTATGCCGGCACCGGCGCGCCGTCGCGCTCGGCGCTGTTCAAGTCGACCGATCGCGGCGAGACCTGGTCGCGCCTGCCTGCCGAGATGCCCGAGTTCTGCCAGGGCGTGAATCGCCCGCGCATGCTGACGATCTGCGTCGATCCCGACGACAGCCGGCAGGTCTGGTTCGGGGTCGAGGAGGGCGGCGTCTGGCGCAGCCGGGATGCGGGGCAGACCTTCGAGCGCCTGGACGATCCGTACAAGCCCATCCGCAGCTCCGAC
This sequence comes from Burkholderiaceae bacterium, assembly GCA_036384855.1. Lineage (GTDB taxonomy): Bacteria > Pseudomonadota > Gammaproteobacteria > Burkholderiales > Burkholderiaceae_C > Scleromatobacter. Next base: position 25,400 of record DASVLN010000460.1, read on the forward strand.
ATCCATGCGATCGCGATCCTGCCGGCGACGGCGTCGTCGCCCAAGACGACGATCGTGCTGACGGTCAATGCGGTGTACGTCAGCGACGATGACGGCGAGACCTGGGACGGACAGCTCTCGAAGCAGCGCTTCGACGGGCTGTACTACACCCGCACGGTGCTGCCCGTCCCGGGGTCGGAGCGCGAACTGCTGCTCGCGATCGGCGATGGCACGCCGGGCTTCAAGACGCGCCTGTGCCGTTCCGCCGACCGCGGCCGTACCTGGACCGAGACAGCGCTGGAGACGCCGCCGAACTCGACGTTCTGGGCCCTCGGAGGCCACCTGGCCGACCCCGGGCTTCTCTACGCCGGCACCAAGTACGGCGACCTGTTCAAGTCGCGGGATGGCGGCCGCACCTGGAAGAAGGAGTGGCGGGAGTTCAGCGAGATCACCGCCGTGGCCTGGACGCCGATGCGCGCACCGCTGGTCGCGCACGCGCAATCGATCGATTGAGGGAGTCCGACATGACCGCTGCCATCGAGGTGCCGCCGCTGCGTCCCGGCACGCAGTTGCCCGTCCCCCGCGTCGCGCGCACGCACGTGGCCTTGTACGTCCGCGACCCGGCGGCCTCCGGCGCGTGGTACGCCGAGGTGCTCGGCATGCAGGAGGTCGCCCGCGAGCCGCGCTGGGTCTTCATGTCGTTCGGGCAGAAGCACCACGACATCGCGCTGATCAAGGCGCAGACGCCGGCCGAGCTCGGGACGATCGGCCTCCAGCACTACGGCCTGGAGATCGCCGGCGGCCTCGAGGAGCTGCGACGCCTGTACGGGATGCTGCTGCGACGTCAGGTGCCGATCGTGAAGGTCACCGATCACAAGGCCGGCATCGGCGTCTATTTCACGGACCCCGACGGCAACCGGCTCGAGTTCTTCTGCGAGACCGCCGCCACCGACGAGGAGGGCAAGCGGCTCATGACCGAGTATCGCGCGGCGAGCGATCCCGTGCACCTGGAACCGCTCTTCGACTGATCCATCCACGCCATGACGAAAGCTCCGAACTTCTCCGCATTCCACATCCGAAAGTGGTTCCTGCAGGTCGAGGACACCCTCGCGGGCGAAACCGGCCAGCCGGCCGACGGCGAGCCGCTGCGCAAGATCGTGATCGCGGCGTGCATCCACAACCCGTTCGCGGGTCGCTACGTCCAGGACCTGTCGCCCTGGGTCGTGCCGTCCCCCGACCTGGGCCGCGAGTTCGGCCGCCGCATCCGCGAGGCGGCGCAGGGGCGCGCGATCCAGAGCTACGGCAAGGCCTGCCTGGTCGGCATCGACGGCGAGTACGAGCACGGCAACGCGCTGCTCACCAATCCGGCGGCCAATCCGGTGCGAGACGGCGTCGGCGGGGGCAAGTCGTGGGTGCCCTCGACCGGCAAGCGCGGCGGCCCCGGCACCGTGATCGACATCCCGCTGGCGCACAAGGACGCCCTGTACGTCCGTTCGCACTACGACACGGTGACGGCGATGTTCGCGGACGCGCCGAACCGCGACGAGGTCGTCCTGTGCTGGGCCTTCGCCACGCGCGGGCGCCTCAACGCCCGCCTGGGCGGCCTGCAAGCCGGCGACGTCAAGGGCGAAGATGGCCTCGTCTGATCCCTTCGCAGCGCTGGCGGGCGCATCATCGACCCGAGTACAGGCACGTGACGGGTGGGTGGAGAGCGATGGCCTGCAGCTCCGCTATGTCGAATGGGGGCGACCCGATGCGCCTGCCATCGTCGCCCTGCACGGCTTGCGCAGTTTCGCCTACACGTGGGAGTCGCTCGCCCAGCGCCTGGCTGACCGATTCCGCATCATTGCTCTGGACCAGCGTGGTCGCGGCATGAGCGACTGGGATCCCGGCCGGCGCTACTACACGGCGTCGTACGTGCACGACCTGGAGACGCTCGTCGACGAGCTCCGGCTTCAGAACTTCGTGTTGCTCGGGCATTCGATGGGCGGCGCAGTCGCATTCGTCTACTCCACGCTCCACGCCGACCGCCTGGCCGGGCTCGTGATCGAAGACATCGGTCCAGGATCGTCGGCCGACTCAGCCGGGGCCGACCGCATCAAGCGCGAACTGCGCGAGACACCGAACCGCTTCGCCTCGTGGTTCGAGGCGGCCGCCTTCTGGCGACGCCAGCGTCCCGACGTTTCCGAGGAGGCATTGCAGGCGCGCGTGCGGCATTCGATGAAGGCCACCGATGACGGCGCCATCGTCTGGCGCCACGACGCACAAGGCATCGCCGACGCGCGGTTGAACGCCACGCCGGAGCAGCTGGTCGCCCTCTGGCCCCACGCCGAACGCGTCTCGCGGCCGATGCTCGTCCTGCGCGGCGCGCGCTCCGACTTCCTCTCCGCCGAGGTCGCGGTCGAGATGTGCCGGCGCAACCCGAACATCCGATACGAGGAGATTCCGGCCGCCGGGCACTACGTGCACGACGACAACTTCGCTGCGTTCGACGCCGCGCTGCAGCGGTTCCTGGGCAGCGCGCCGCTGGCGGCGTGGGCCGGGGGCATGGCGAATGCGTGAAGAGGGTCCGTCGCGGACGTCCGTCGTCATCGTCGGCGGCGGCCCCAACGGCATGGCCGCCGCCAACCTGCTGGGCGCGTACGGCATCCGTACGGTCGTCATCGAGCGCGAGGCGCGCATCCTCGAGTATCCGCGCGCCGTGGGCATGGACGACGAGGCGCTGCGGCTGTTCCAGGGCGTGGGACTCGCCGATCGCCTGGTGCGCGACATGATCCAGAACGTGCCGATGCGCATGTTCCGCGCGGACGGCGAGTGCTTTGCCCACATCCGGCCCGGCACGCGCGAATTCGGCTGGTGGCGGCGCAACATCTTCATGCAGCAGCTGGCGGAGAGGGTGCTGCGCGAGGGTGCATCCCGCTACGACAACGTCGAGTTGCGGCTGGGCGAGGAAGTGGTCGGCCTTTCCCAGGATGGATCCGGCGTCGCACTGCAGGTGCGCGATGCCGCGGGCCGGACCTATGCGCAGCTGTGCGACTACTGCGTGGCGGCGGACGGCGGCCGCAGTCCGATGCGCGAGATGCTCGGATTGAAGCTGGTCGGCCGGACGCATCCCATCAAGTGGGTCGTGGTCGACGTCAGGAACGCCGAAGTCGACGCGCCCTACACGGCGCTCAATTGCGACCCGAGGCGCCCGAACGTGTGCATCTACCTGCCGTACGGATTCCGGCGCTGGGAGTTTCTCGTCTTCCCGCACGAGGATGCGGAGGCCATCGCGCAGCCGGATTCCGTGCGTCGGCTGCTGGCGCCCTACGTGTCGGATCCGGATCGGCTGGAGATCGTCCGCGCGCGCACCTACACGCACCACTCGCGCGTCGCGGAGCGCTTCGTCGAGGGCCGCGTCGCCCTGATCGGTGATGCGGCGCACCTCTCGCCGCCTTGGATCGGACAAGGCCTCAACGCGGGACTGCGGGATGCCGGCAACCTCGCCTGGAAGCTTGCAGGCATCGTGCGCGGGCAGCTGGCACCGTCGGTGCTCCAGACCTACGAGCAGGAACGCCATCGCCACGCGAAGGCGATGATCGACCTCGCCGACGCCTTCGGCGCGATGCTGATGCCGACCAGCCGTGCCAAGGCCTGGCTGCGCGATCGCTTCTTCTCGGCAATCCGCCTGGCTCCGGGCGTGCGTGACTACGTGCTGCAGATGCGCTTCAAGCCGATGCCGCGCTACGAGCACGGTGTCGTGGTGCCGGCACCAGGGGCGAGCGCCGTGGGCCGGATGCTGATCCAGCCCGACGTCGAGGACGCGACCGGCGAACGGCGCAAGCTCGACGACGTACTCGGGCCGTGGTTCGCCGTCATTGGCTGGGAGACTGATCCGCAGTCCGGCATGACCGACGCGGATCGCCAGACGTGGAGCGCGCTGGGCGTGCGTTTCGTCCGCATCAGCCGGGCGTGCAGCGCCAGCCAGCCAGGACGGCGCCTGCGATCGACGCACGGCACCGTGTGCGTCGAAGACGTCGACAACCACTTCGCGGACTGGATCGCCGCGCATCCATGCTCCATCGTGGTCGTGCGCCCGGACCGCTATGTCGCGGCGCAGTCCACGGCTCGGGAGCTGCCCGAGGTGGCGCAGGCATTGCGCTCGTTCATGCCATCCCTGCAACCGCAGCCGCGGCAGAGGGAGGCAGCGTGAGTGCCCCGCGTGCCGCAGCCGCGCATGCGACAACCTTTTCCGCGGAGATGACCGCATGACTGCCTTGGTCGAACAACGCATCTACACGCTCGTGCCGGGCGGCACGGCGGAATACATCCGGGTCTACGAGGAATGCGGGCGCGGCGTGCAGGAGCGCATCCTCGGCAGGATGCTCGGCTACTACACGCGGGAGGTGGGCGAGCTGAACCAGCTGATCTACCTCTGGGAGTTCGATTCGATGGATGAGCGCGCGAGTCGGCGCGAGCGACTGTTGGCCGACCCGGACTTCAAGGTCTTCCGCGGGCGCATCCGCCACCTGATGGTCCGCCAGGAGAACTCGCTGCTCGTGCCCGCCGGGCCAAGGCCAGCGCAGGAGAAGAAGGCATGAACGAGTCGTACGCGCCTCCGTCGATGTACATCGACGGCGAATTCATCGGAAGTTCCGACGGTGTCGGCGACCCGGTGCTGAATCCCGCCGACGGCGGCGTCCTCGGCACGGTGCCACGGGGCACGAGCGCGGACGTCGCGCGCGCGGTCGAGGCGGCACAGCGCGCCTTCGAATCGTGGCGCCTGGAATCGCCCTTGGCGCGATCGGACCTGCTGCGACGTGTCGCCGGGCTGACGCGCGAACGTGCCGCGCAGATCGGCCTGGGCATCACGCTGGACCAGGGCAAGCCGCTCGCGGAAGCCGTCGGCGAGGTGACCGCGAGCGCCGAACACATCGAGTGGCACGCGGAAGAGGGCCGCCGCATCTACGGGCGCGTCGTGCCTGCCCGGTCGCCGGCCGTCCGCCAGCTCGTGCTGCGCGAGCCGATCGGCGTGTGCGCCGCGTTCTCGCCGTGGAACTTTCCGTTCAACCAGGCGATCCGCAAGGTCGTGGCTGCCCTCGCGAGCGGATGCACGCTCATCCTCAAGGGCTCGCCGGAGACGCCCAGCGCCATCGTCGCGATCGCGCGGCTATTCCATGATGCCGGCCTGCCGCCGGGCTGCCTGAACGTCGTGTGGGGATCGCCCGAGGAGATCTCGCGCCAGCTCATCGAGTCGCCGATCGTGCGGATGATCTCCTTCACAGGATCGGTGCCGGTAGGCAAGCGGCTGGCCGCGCTCGCCGGCGCGCACATGAAGCGCACGACGATGGAGCTCGGCGGGCACGCGCCGGTGATCGTCTGCGACGACGCCGACGTCGATCGGGCCGCCGACCTGCTGGCACCCTACAAATTCCGCAACGCGGGCCAGGTCTGCGTCTCGCCGACGCGCTTCCTGGTGCAGCGCGCCGCGTTCGATCGCTTCGTCGATCGCTTCGTCGATCGCGTGGGCGGCATCCGCGTCGGGCGCGGCATCGATCCGGGCGTCACGATGGGGCCGGTGGCCAATGCTCGGCGCCTGCAGGAGATGGAGGCGTTCGCCGAGGATGCGCGGGCGTCCGGCGGCCGGATCGCGACCGGTGGGACGCGCCTGGGTGATCAGGGCAATTTCTTCGCGCCGACCGTCGTCGTCGACCCGTCGCGCACCAGCCGGCTGATGCGCGAGGAGCCCTTCGGTCCGATTGCCGGCATCCTGCCTTTCGACGAGCTCGACGACGCGATCCGCGTCGCCAACTCGCTGCCGTTCGGCCTGGCGGCCTACGCGTTCACGCGCTCGACCGAGCGTGCGCACGCGATCGCCACGCGCCTGGAGGCGGGCATGGTCAACATCAACCATTTCGGCATGGCGCCGGCCGAAATTCCTTTTGGCGGCGTCAAGGACAGCGGCTTCGGCAGCGAAGGCGGCGTCGAGACCTTCGACAGCTACCTCGTCACGAAGTTCGTCACGCAGCTCAACTGACAGGCCAGCAACCAGATGTCCACCCAGCAAGCGCTCTCGATGTCCCGTTGCTACGTCGACGGCGAATGGATCGCCGCGACCGACGGATCGACGATTGCCGTCACCAACCCCGCCAACGGCGAGCTCGTCGGCGAAGTGCCGGGGCTTGGTCGCCGTGAGACCCGACTCGCGATCGAGGCGGCCGGACGTGCCTTCATCCACTGGCGCGAGCGTACGGCCGAGGAGCGGGCGACGCTGATGCGCCGCTGGGCGGCGCTCATGATGGCGAACCAGGAGGAACTCGCGACCTTGATGACGCGCGAGCAGGGCAAGCCGATCGCCGAGTCCCGCGGCGAGATCGCCTACGCGGCCTCCTACGTCGACTGGTTCGCGGAGGAGGCGCGCCGCATCGACGGGGAGGTGATCCCGTCGCCATGGCGCGGCAAGCAGATCCTCGCTGTCAAGGAGCCCGTGGGCGTCTGCGCGGCCATCACGCCGTGGAACTTCCCGTCGGCCATGATCACGCGCAAGGCGGCCCCGGCCCTGGCCGCGGGATGCACCATGGTGGTGAAGCCGGCTTCGCAGACGCCATTGTCCGCGCTGGCCCTGGCGCGCCTGGCCGAGCTGGCCGGCATCCCCGCGGGGGTGTTCAATGTCGTCACGGGCAGCGCCTCCGCGATCGGCGCCGAGCTCACCGCACATCCGATGGTGCGCAAGCTGTCGTTCACCGGATCGACCGAGATCGGGCGGGCGTTGGCGGCGCAGTGCGCGCCGACGCTGAAGAAGCTGTCGCTCGAGCTCGGCGGCAACGCGCCCTTCATCGTGTTCGAGGACGCGGACCTCGACGCGGCGGTGGTGGGCGCGATCGCGTCGAAGTACCGCAACACCGGGCAGACGTGCGTCTGCACGAACCGCATCCTGGTGCAGGACGCGATCCACGACGCGTTCGTGCACAAGCTCGCGAAGGCCGTTTCGGAGCTGCGCGTGGGCGATGGCCTGGAGCCGGACGTGACGCAAGGGCCGCTGATCGACGAGCGCGCGCTCGCGAAGCTCGACTCGCTGGTCGAAGACGCCCGAAGCAAGGGCGGGCGCGTCGTCGTCGGCGGCCGTCGCCATGGGCTCGGCGGGACGTTCTACGAACCGACGCTCGTCGTGGAGGCGCGTGAGGACATGGCGATCGCCCGCGAGGAGGCGTTCGGCCCCGTGGCGCCGGTCTTCCGCTTCCGCGACGAGGCGGAGGCGGTCCGCATGGCCAACGATACGGAATACGGCCTGGCGGCCTACTTCTACTCGCGGGACCTGGCGCGGGCGTGGCGCGTGGCGGGCCAGCTCGAATACGGCATGGTCGGCATCAACAGCGGCATCCTGAGCACGGCGGTCGCGCCGTTCGGCGGCGTCAAGCAGTCGGGCTACGGGCGCGAGGGCTCGCGGCATGGCATCGACGACTATGTCCACCTGAAGTACCTGTGCATGGGCGTCGAGTGAGCCCGGTGCTGATCCGGGCTACCGCGGGCGGGCGATCGTTCCTAGACTAGCCCTCGGCGATCCGGCATCGCGCGAAACCGCCACCCGGCGACGATCCGGGCAGACGATACATGCAGCGGCAGGCGAGCCGGTGCGGAGACAAGGCATGGCCCTCACGAACCAATTGCAGGACACCGGGCGCGCCGAGGCTGCGCCGGGTGCGGCGACCGGCTTGCGCCGCGGCACGCTCGGCGCGGGATTCATCACGCTCCTGGTGATCTCGGCCGCGAGCCCGCTGAGCGTCGTCGCGGGCGGCTTCCCGCTGGGCATCATGCTGGGCAACGGCGCGGGTACGCCCGCGCTGGTGGTGGCCGCGCTCGTGCTGCTGCTGCTGTTCGCTGCCGGGTATACCGCCATGGCCACCTGCGTGACCAGTGCCGGTGGGTTCTACGCGATGGTCGCCCAGGGGCTGGGCGGCATCGCCGCCGGTGCGGCATCGACGGTGGCCGTGCTCGGCTACGTCACGCTGCAGTTCGGGCTCTACGGCCTGTTGGGCGCGGTCACCTCCGAGTCGCTCGGCTCGCAGCTGGGCCTCGCCATCCCGTGGTGGGGATGCGCCCTCGCGGCCATGGCCACCGTGGCGTACTTCGGCTATCACCAGATCGACTTCTCGGCGCGCGTGCTGGCCTTCTTCGTCGTCGCGGAGTACGTCGTCGTGCTGACGCTCGACTGCCTCATCCTCGGACGGGGCGGTGCCGAGGGCATCGACATCCGGTCGTTCTCGCCGCACGTGGTCTCGATGGGCAACCCGTTCATCGGGCTGCTCTTCTGCTTCGCCGCGTTCATCGGCTTCGAGGCCACCACGATCTACAGCGAAGAGGCGAAGGATCCGAAGCGCAGCATTCCGGTGGCCACCTACGCCGCGCTCATCCTGGTCGGCTGTTTCTACTCGTTCTCGCTGTGGTGCCTGGTGCTGGGGGCCGGCGCGGATCGGGTCGTCGGCACGATCTCGGCCCTCGCCGATCCCACGAGCTTCCTCTACACCCTGTCGGACAGGTACGCCGGCCACGGCCTGACCACGCTGCTGCGCGGCATGTTCGTGATCAGCATCTACGCCGGCCTGATCGCCTTCCACAATTCCACCGCGCGCTACTTCTATTCGATGGGGCGCGAAGGCCTGCTGCCGGCGGCGCTCGGGCGGACGCATCCGAAGTACCGCAGCCCGCACGTCGGATCGATGTTGCAGACCGTGCTCTGCGCCGTCGTGGTCGTCGCCTTCGCGGTCGCCAAGGCGGATCCGGTGCTGACGCTGTTCGCCTGGCTCAGCAACCTGGCGACCGTCTGCGTGCTGGTCCTGATGATCGCCACCGCTGTTTCGGTCATCCGGTTCTTCCACGTCGATCCGCGCGGCCATGGCCGGATGCGCACGATGGTGCTGCCAGGCCTGGGCGCGGTCGGACTGTGCATGGTGCTCGTGCTGGCCGTGCTGAACTTCCACGTGCTCACCGGCGCGAGCCGCGGGATCTCGCACGGCGTGGTCGCGTTCGTGCCGGTCGCCATCGTCGTGGGAGCCTGGATGGCCGCGCGCCTGCGCCGGCGCGACCCGGCGCGCTACCTTCGCCTGGGACAGAACCGGCCCTGATCCGCGGGAGCGGACCCGACGGACGGTGTGCGGCCGCCGACACGCGTAGGCAGGGCCTTCGCATGTGCGTCGGCCGAGGATCGCTCGCCGGTCATCGATCGGCAGCTCGATCGCCGCGCCTCGTCTGCGAGGGCAGCTCGCCGAACAGCTCGTGGTACTCGGCCGCGAAGTGGCTGAGATGGAAGAAGCCCCAGCGCGCGGCCGCGTCGCCGATCGACAGCTCGGCCGCACGCGTCGACATCAACTCCCGTCGCACGCCATTGAGGCGGATCGACCGGATGTAGTTGACCGGCGTCGTCTCGGCGACGCTGCGGAAGCTGTTCTGCATCGTGCGGCGGCTGATCCGCAGGCGCTCGCAGAGCTCGACCACGCTCGGCGCATTGACCTTGTCCGAGATCGTCATGCGATGGCACTTCTCGACGATGAAGCTGCGCACCGACGATCCATGCTGCTGCGTGCGATCGCAGGCGGGGTCGGCAATGAGGCCCAGCAGTTCGTCGAGCATCGCCTGTTCCAGGTTCATCTCGACGCCGTTCGGTGGCTCGGGCAGCGCACTTTCCGCAGCCGCTTCCGAGAACATCGCCATCAGGCGTCGCCGGCTCGCGGCGAGCCGTTCGATCGGAACGCGCACCACGGGCTGCTTCAGCAGCGTGTTGATCTCGTCGACGCAGCCCGTGCTGGAGACCGCGTTGTCGAACAGCGCCTCGTCGAAGGTGATTGCCAGCATGTCCATGCCCATGGGCATGTGGAACATGAATTCCTCGCCTCCTCGCAGCACGAAGATGCTGGCATCGTCGGCTTCGCGGCCTTGCATCCTCACCGAGCCGGGGACGAGCAACGGCACTGCGAAGCACACCCGTCCGCGCGGCGCCTCGCCATGCTGGACGACCCGCTGGTTGATGCGTTCGCGGAAGGCGTGGAAGCGTGCGTTGCGGATCTGGCACAGCGAGCTGCGAAGCGGACCTGCCGTGAGCTGGCTGTAGATCTGCTGCCACTCGCGCACGGATGATGCGTGCTGGTGGATGTCTTCGAACTCGTCGATGTTCAGGCTCAAGGCTGGCCTCTTGAAGTCGGTGCCCCTCCGGGCCGCGCGCGCCGCGCGTGACCATCACGAAATTGTCATGCGCATGCCAGTGACCGGGGGGTGGGTAAACCCGATTCGTGGTGAACTGCGCATCGACGATGCGTCGTTTTGGTCACATGCGGGACGCAAACGCACAGGACGGCGCGAGGCCGGCCGCTTGCGGCGCGCGCTTGCTGATTTGGGCTAACGCGCACGGATGGCGCGCGCAGAGACTTCGGCTATCGCTGCGCACGACGCGGTGCCCATATTCCATCAGTCAAGGATCCCATGACCAAGCATCTGAAGCACTTCGTCGCAGGCGAATCCGTGGACTCCTCCGACGGTGCGCGCATGAGCCTCGTGAGTCCGATCGACGAAAGCGAATACGCGACCGCAGCGCGCGGCACGGTGGAGGACGTCCGGCGAGCCGTCGCGGCCGCGCGCGCGCAACTCGATGGCGGGGCCTGGAGCAAGCTGAGCGGCTTGCAGCGCGGCCTGCTGCTGAGCCGGCTCGCCGACCTCGTCGAGCGCGATACCGGTCTCCTCGCGGACATGGATGCCAATGCCATCGGCCGCTCGCCGCTGGAGCCCCGCATGATGGACGTGCCCAACGCGGTCGCCAACCTGCGCGCGGCGGCGGGATGGGCCAACCAGCTCGAGGGGCGCACGATCCCCACGTCGGGCTACATGGGCACGCCCACCCTGTCGTACACCGTGCGCGAGCCGATCGGCGTGGTCGGTGCGATCGTGCCCTGGAACTCGCCGCTGATGATCACGACGTGGAAGCTCGCGGCGCTCCTCGCGGCGGGCTGCACGGTCGTCGTCAAGCCCTCGGAGGAGACGCCGCAATCGGCCTTGCACCTGGCGGCGCTTTGCAAGGAGGCGGGCTTTCCCGACGGCGTCGTGAACGTCGTGACCGGCTACGGCGACGTGGTCGGTCGCGCACTGTGCGAGCACCCCGACGTGGCCAAGATCAGCTTCACCGGCAGTCCGGAGGCCGGTCGCGCAATCCAGCGGATCGTCGGCCCCATGTTCAAGCGCGTCGCGCTGGAACTCGGCGGCAAGAGCCCTCAGATCGTGTTCGACGACGCCTCCTTCGACGACGCGGTACGCGGCTGCACGTTGGGCCTGTTCGTCAACCAGGGCCAGGTCTGCGCCGCAGGCTCGCGCATCCTCGTCCAACGCGGGATCGCGCAGCGGTTCGCCGCGGCGCTGGCAGAGGCGGCCTCCGTCGTGAAGGTCGGAGATCCGCGCCAGCCCGGCGTGCAGATGGGCCCGGTGGCCAAGAAGGCGCAGTACGAACGGGTGAACCGCTACATCCAGATCGGCATCGACGAAGGCGCGGAACTGCTCGCCGGCGGCGTCGCGCAGTCGGAGCGTGGATGGTTCGTGAAGCCCACGATCTTCGCGAACGCGTCCAACACGATGACCATCGCGCGCGAAGAGATCTTCGGGCCGGTCGGCACGGTGATCGCGTTCGATACCGAGGACGAGGCCATCGCACTCGCGAACGACTCCGACTACGGTCTCGCCGCCACGGTCTGGACGACGAGCCTCGCGCGCGCGCACCGCGTGGCCGGTGCGGTGAAGGCGGGCGCGGTCGGCGTGAACTGCTGGAGCCCGCTCGATGCGAACCTTCCGTGGGGCGGGCTGAAGACCAGCGGTATCGGGCGCGAGGGCGGCCTCGCCGGCGCCATCGCGTACACCGAGGAAAAGGTCGTCACCGTACTGCTGCCATGACACCCTGTGCATGCTGGAGCAGAAGATGCCTACGATGAGATGGCGCAACACGCTCGAGGCCTATGGCAGCGTGTCGATGCTGTTCCACTGGGTCATCGCCGCGGCCTTCGTCTCGGCCTATGTCGTCGTGTACTACGTGATCTGGTTCGTCGACCCGGAGACGAGCGTCAAGCCGGCGCTGTTCGGCACGACGCCGGACCCGACCCGCGTGGTGCCGATCCTGAACATCCACTGGATCCTGGGGGTGACGATCGGCGTCCTCGCGTTGCCGCGACTGTTGTGGCGGCTCGCGGGCCCGGTCCCGCGCCACGTTCCCGGCTCGCGCGTGGAGCACCTGGCCGCAGATGCGGCGCACTGGGCGCTATACGGCCTGCTGATCCTCATGCCGGTCTCCGGCTACATGACGACCTACGACCCCACGAACTTCGGCCTGTTCGTGATTCCGCCCTGCCGCGCGACGGCCTTCGCGGCCTGGCTTCGATCCACGTTCTCGCTCTCGACGAAAGAACTCGAGGACCTCGCATGGTCCGTGCACAGCTTCCTCGGCCAATGGATCGCATGGCCGCTCGTGGTGCTCCACGTCGCTGCGGCGCTCGTGCACCACTTCGTGCGCAAGGATGGCGTCCTGCGGCGGATGCTGCCCGTCGCCTGCGACGCCTCCCGCAGCCCTTGAGGACATGAGTACGGACGCACGAAGAGCGGTCATCGCACTTCATCGCGCGAGGGATGGCGCGTCGCACCGGCGTTGGCTCTATGACGGTGAGCGCGCAACCCGGTTCCGCCCCGCCCGCTTGGCTTCGTACAGCGCCGCATCTGCCAGGGCGAGGTGATGCTCGGGGTTGTCTCCTTCCCGAGGAACGATCGCGGTGATCCCTATGCTTGCGGTGACCACGCCGTGATCTGACTTCTCGTGCGGGAGGCGCAGCGAAGCAATCTCGGATCGCAAGCGGTTGCACGCAGATTCGGTTCCCGCGATGTCGGTGCTCGGGAGCACCAGAACGAACTCCTCGCCCCCATAGCGCGCGACGAGGTCGGCAGTCATGCGCAGACCGCCCTTGAGCGTGGCAGCCACCCGTCGAAGACAGGCGTCGCCGGCCTGGTGACCATAATGGTCGTTGTAGAGCTTGAACTGATCGATGTCGATCATGGCCAGCCCGATGGGTGCCCCCGGGCGCATGGCGCGCAGCCACTCGGCTTGCAACACCTCAGCGAAGTGCCGTCGATTCGAGATCCCGGTCAACGGGTCGGTCACCGCGAGCAGCGCCAGGTTGCGGTTAGCCTCCTCGAGCGCATCGGTTCGCTCGGCTACCTTGCGCTCGAGCGATGCGTACACCAGCGCGTTGTCCAGCGACACGGCCAGCTGACCGGCGATGAGCAACACCGCATCGAGCCGAGCCGCTGAAAATGCACTGCTGCTGAGACGGTTCTCGAGAATCACCATCGCGCGTGGGACGCTCTGGCTGTCTATTGGCACCACGAGCAGCGAGCACTGCTGCTGCCCGGCGAAATAGGGATCCGTTGCGAAGCGAGGATCGCGCACCGCGTCGTCCACCAACAGCGGTTCGCGAATGCGGTCTGCATATCGGAATGCCGTCAACGGCAGCCGGCCGTTGGCTGCCGCCTGCGCGATCGGGATCGATTGCGACATGGCACTGTCGGGCGCCGGGCTCAGCAGGCACCACTCGTGAAGCTGGTCGTCCCAAACGGCCACGGATACGCCAGTTGCCCCGGTCATCGCACCGAGAAGTTCGGTGACTCGTACCGTCAGGCGTGCCAGGCTGGTCTCGGAGCTCAACGCCTGCGAAGCCCTCAGAACGCCGAGCAGGTCTATCGCATCGGAGGTCATGATGACGCTCGTCGCGCTGCGGCGCGATTCGAGTGAACGTCCTGCCACGCCATGCGAGCCTAGGAAGCCGTGAACGCGTTCCATGTGGCGCACCTTGCCCAATGCTCCCCAGGTCGCATAGTGTGTCCGGGCTTCGTTCAGAAGCCTCTGGCCGGTATGCAGGAGTCCCTGCTCCAGGTGAAGGAGCCCGGCCCGCTCGGCGATGAACGCATGGTGCCAAGGGCGGTGGCGAGGCGCAACCTCGCGCATGGCCACATCGTAGAGGCGTGCCGCGGCATGAAAATCGCCTTGTGCGCGGGCGCGCTCTGCCTTGATGAGCAGGGCCAGGTGACCGAAGTTGGCCGGCGCGTCTGCGGCGCGCTCCTCCCACCAACCCTGCAGGGAATCGAGCTGTGCGCAAATCCCCGGGTGTTCATGCGGCACCATGTCCAGACGCCGCGTCAGCGCCAAGGCGTAGAGCAGTTTGGACTGCGCGGATGTATAGAAGCATTCGGTGCATTCCTCATGCTGGAATGCCGCTACGGCGTGATGCAGCAGCGCAGCGTCATCGCCAAACAATGCGGCCGCGAGGCCGCAAGTCACGTGTTGGAGTGCGGTTGCAAAAGGGTTGCGACCCCCTTCGTTGAAGCATGGCAAGTCGACGAACGGTGCGTCCGATGCCGTGTCCTCTGGCGCCCGACCTCGCAGCTTGTGGGCCAACTGCCTTTGAAGTACATAGGAATCGCCGGCATGCTGATTTGCGGTGCGCTCCGCGAGGGCAATGGCCGCGTCAATTTCCTCCAGAGAATCTTCGAGCAGCGGTGCGCTGTCGAACAGGGCGGAGGTCGACGACAAATACGTGAAGCAGGCGTTCTGCAGATCTCCGCCTTGCAGCAGTTCTTCGCGGGCACGTCGCGCATGGATGACGGTCTCTTCGAGCGGGTCAAACCAGTGACTGGCGGTGAAGGCGAACAGGAACCGGGCCTGCGCGGCTTGATGGGAATAGCCCCTTGCCTCGCTCACTTCCAGGACGTGGCGAACGTCGTCGTACCCCCTTGCGATAGTCGCCGTGAAAGACGGTCACAAATCCGGTGTGGCACAGCGGTCCGACCAACTCCGCGCATGGGCCGCTTTCGATCCACATGGCACGCGACTCTCGAACCATCCAGTCCATGCTGTCCATGGTCAAGGCGGCCGGCAGCAAGCGGTTGATGATCTTTGCGCTGGCCACGGCCTTGGGATCGGTCATCTCCGGCCGGCCCACATCGTCGGCATGCGGCGGCAGTTCCCGAAACCCGGTGACGGCGGCGGACTTGGGCGCTTCGTCTACATGCGCGCCCAGGCGCTGGAGCATCTGGATCCCAAGGGCGAGGGCTTCTTCCAGGCGGTTGCGGTTGCATAAGCTGCTGATCTGAACGCAGGCGGCATCGGCCAGTTCAAGTGGCGAGGCATCGCGCGCCGCGATGTGTCGGAAGAGTCGGTCAGCGTCTTCCAAGCGCCCCAGCGCGTAGAGCGCAGCATGCAAATCGACGTCGATCTCCCAAGCCAGGAGTTCGTCTGCTCGATCGTCTCCTTCCAGCAGCGCTTTCGCTTCGGTCAACCAACGCCCGACTGCGGCGTAGCTGACCGCCTTTCGTGCCGTTGCAGCCGCATGCTGGAACAGCCTTGCTACCTGGCGCCGTTCATCCGCGTCTCGGACCGCGTCGGCCGAAAGGAGATACTGCTCCGCGGCCTGCAGGCAGAACTCCGGATGATTCGCCAGTCGTCGAGCCAGGGTCAGCTGGGCCCGTCCACGCTGCTGAGGTTCGAGGCGACTATAAGCGGCCTGTTGCACGCGATCATGCCGAAAGCGCCATCCGATGGTCGTTCGGGCGTCGGTGCCCAACATGGGAGTGAGCAGTCCCTCTTCGAGAGGCTCGCGCAACATCGACACGAGCGCGTCGGCTCCAAGGCTCGTGGCCGCACGCAGCAGCGACATCTCGATCGAATTGCCCAGGCAGGCCAGGGTCTCCAACAGGGCGCAGGTTTCGGGAGGAAGCTTGCCGATGCGGGCGAAGATCAGGTCCAGTACTGTCCCATGACCGATATAGCGGCGGATCTCATTCGCATCCCACCGCCAACCGTCGTCGCCGCACTGCAGAATGCCGTCGCGGCGCAAGGCGTTGATCAATTCGACAGTGTCGAAGGGGTTGCCCGCGGTCAGCGTTCCCAGCGCTTCCGACAGCCGCGTGGCCTCCGGGGAGGGAAGGCGCAGCATCTCGGAGACGAGTTCGGCGAACCCTGGGCGGCAGGTTCCCCAGCGACAGCGGGTGCGGTGCGACGGGAGAGCCGTGCCAACGCACAAGAAGCTGCGCCAATGGATGGGCTGCGTCGATCTCGGCATCGCGGTACGTGGCCACCACGAGCAGCCCGCGAATGTCTGCGTCGGAGATCAGGCGCTCGATCAGCCGAAGCGAGGTCGGATGCGCCCATTGCAAATCCTCGATGACGATGACGATGGGACGTGCGGTCGAGGCAACGGCGCCCAGCAAGTCGATCACCGCCTGGATCAGACGGGCTTCTGCCTCGACGGGACTGACTTCTCCGCGGTCGGCCTGCGGACCGAGCAGCGTGAGGAACTCGGGCAACGCATCGGTGAGGATGCCGGCGTTGGACCCGAGTGACGTGAGGATGCGTTGGCGTTGGCGTTCGAGCTCGGCTGGCGGCTCCGCCAGGAGCAGCCGCCCGAGTTCGCGCATGGCGCTCCTGAATGCAGTCCAGGCCGCCTCCTGGCGATATTGTTCGAATTTACCAATGACGAACCAGCCACCTCGGGTGGTCACGATGGTCCGGAGTTCGCCGACGAGCGCGCTCTTCCCGACGCCGGGCGAGCCTGAGACAAGCACGGCGCACCGGGCTGTGCGCACGGAGGCGTCGACGGCGTCGCTCAGAGCCAGAATTTCCGCATCGCGGCCGATCAGGCGGGAGGGAGCTGTCAGGTGGGTGGGGAAGTCACGCTCACCGAGCGCGAACGGGGCGTGGCTGTTGGATAGCCGGGTAAGGTCGCGCACCAAACCGTCGGCGCTCTGGTAACGATGGTCCGGCTCCTTTGCCAGCAACCGCATCAGGATGTCGGACAGCATGTCCGGCACGGCCGGGTTGAGCTGCGAGGGCCGGTACGGCATACGCGCCAAGTGATCGCGAATCAGCTGGAGCGGATCCGTGCCTTCAAAAGGAGGCCGACCGGCGACGACCTCGTAAAGGGTGGCACCCAACGAATAGAGGTCGGCTCGCTGGTCGACTGACCGACTGGTGCGCCCTGTTTGCTCGGGAGCCAGGTACGGCAGCGTTCCCGTGATGGCGCTTTCGTGAGTGAATGTGGGCCGCTCTTCCGCCAGACTGCTTGCCAGGTTGAAATCGATGAGCGTTGGCCGCCAATCGGGCCCCGAAACCAGGATGTTGGCCGGATTGATATCGCGGTGAACAATGCCTTGCGAGTGAACATCGGCCACGATTCGGGCGAGCGCCACCGCGAACTCGATCTTGTGCTGGATGGTCAGGGACTGGCCGCCCAGCGCTTGCGCGAGCGAAATGCCGGAGACGTCTTCGAGGACAAGAGTGCGTGTTTCGACCTGGGCGCCGACAAGGTGCGCCACGCCGGCGACCGACGACATCCGTGCCAGCATGGCCTGTTCGTGTCGAAGCCGATGTCCTGCCTCAGGCCCCAGCAGTTCCTTGCAGACGACCCACGTGCCGTCGCGCTTCAGCCGACGGCGCACGATTCGCGTGCGCTCGCTGTGGTAAAGCACATCCTCGCAAGCTGGCGCTGTCGACAGGTCGAGTGCTGTGACCGAAAGGGCGCTGGCTGACATGGAGAAAGGCTGGTTGCGGCAGAGTCGGGATGAGCCGGCGGTGCCGGGGCTCGTCGTCTCTTCGGCGCTGCAGCGGCCACCTTGAGAGGCTGTCCGGCATGGGTCGTGCTGCATTTGTCGCTTGCGCAAGGGCGGCGCTGCCGAGCTGCACGCGGTGCGGCTCACGCTCGCGACGTTTGAATTATTCGGTGGATTCGCCCGAATACTGGACTTGTCCACTATCGGTGCGTGATGGGATGGAGCTCCATTCAGAGAATTGACCGTTCAACTGAGCGGATCGTTATGGTGCCCCTCAAGCAGCTCGCCGCCAGGGCGAAATCGGGCCATGTACACGCCGACGCGCCGTCCCTCGGCAGCGGCCCGGCGACCGTTCCGCCTCGTCGACTCGAGGCATCGCAGGAGACTGTCATGACCCATTCCCACCATCGGCACGCCATGCCATCCCTGATTCTGCGCTGTGCATGGCTGCGCGCGGCGCCGACGCCGCCGATTTCAAGTGGATCCAGGATCCCGGAAGCTGCCGGTCGCCCGCGTGCCTTCGTGCCTCCGTGGATCGCGACGTTCAAGCCCTGGCAGGCCGACACCAGACTTGCGCGGCAATGGGTGAGGGCCGAGTTCGTCTGGCAACTCAACTGACTGCGCGGAGACCCACATGCGACTGACCCACCTCAAGATCGGTGTCCGGCTGGCGCTCGCGTTCGGCGCTGTGCTGTGCCTGCTGTCGATGCTGGCTACCGTCGCGGTGATGCGCACCGACGGCCTGCGCGAAGACGTCAAGGCCCTCACCGCCGGCATCGCGGCGGAGTCCGCGCTTGCCGACCGCATGCGCCTCGCCGCGACGCGGCAGGCCGTGCGCGTGCGCAACGTCCTGATGGTGTCCGAGCCGGAGGAAATGGCCGCCGAGGAACAGCTCCTGAAGGCCGACACGCACGACTACGACGCGGCCAAGGGCAGCCTCGCACGCCTGATCGGGCGCGATGTCGACCCGCGCAAGAGGGCCATCCTGGCGCGCATCGACGCGGCGGAGGAGGCGCGCGATCTCTCCGGTCAGGTCGTGAAGATGGCGCTCGAGAACCACAAGTTCCCGGCCCGCGGGCTGCTCGGTGAGAAGGCAAACCCGGCACAGGCGAAGTGGATGGCCGCGGTCGACGAGATGGTCGCGCTCAACGAGAAGCTCAGCGCCGAGGCCGTCGCGGGTGTCGAGCAGGCCTGCGCCAAGACGCGCGACATCGTGCTTGCGATCTCACTGGCTGCGCTGTTCGTGGCTGCGGTGATCGGCCACGCGGTCACGCGTTCGATCACGGTGCCGATCTCGCAAGCCGTGGACGTGGCGCGCCGGGTCGCGGCCCGCGACCTGAGCGTGCGTGTGGACAGCGACGTTCCCGACGAGACCGGCCAGCTGCTGCGGGCCCTCGGCGCGATGACCGAGAGCCTGCTCACGGTGGTCTGCAGCGTGCGTGCCAGCAGTGACAACCTGGCCGGCGCAGCCATCGAGATTGCCTCGGGCAACGCCGACCTCTCCAACCGCACCGAGCGCCAGGCCGCGAGCATTCAGCAGACGGCCTCGTCGATGGAGGAGCTCTCTGGCACGGTGCGCACCAGCGCGGCCAACTCGACCCATGCGCGCCAGTTGTCCACCGAGGCTGCCGATCGCGCCCGGGAGGGCGGCGACGCCGTCGGCAAGGTGGTTCGCACGATGGGAGACATCGTCAGCTCGTCGCGCCGGATCGCCGACATCATCGGCGTCATCGATGGCATCGCCTTCCAGACCAACATCCTGGCGCTGAACGCGGCCGTCGAGGCCGCGCGCGCAGGCGAGCAGGGTCGTGGCTTCGCCGTCGTCGCCACGGAAGTGCGCACGCTGGCGCAGCGCAGCGCGACCGCCGCCAAGGAGATCAAGCAGCTGATCGCCGAATCGGTGGACAAGGTTGACGAGGGCACACGCCTGGTCGACGTGGCCGCCGGCACCATCGAGCAGGTCGTGTGCGCGGTGCAGCGCGTCGCCGGCATCGTGTCGGAGATCACCTCGGCCACGGTGGAGCAGAGCGCCGGCATCGATCTCGTCAACGACGCCGTCGCGCAGATGGACCACGCCACGCAGCAGAACGCGGCCCTGGTTGAGCAGGTCGCCGCGGCCGCCGACTCGATGCGCTCGCAGGTGCAGCGGCTGGTTGGCGATGTGAGCGTGTTCAGGGTCTGAGAATCCGGCGGGCAACGGCGGGGCGGACGGGACGCTTTGCAGCCGTAACCGAGCGCGCGTCGCCGCCGTCACCGGACGCCCGCCGCGAGATCGAGGCCTGTCGCCCAGCAGGAGCGCGAGTTGATGGATGCCTTGCATGTCCAGCGCATGGCTGTGACCGGCTCGACCAAGCTCGCGTCGACGCAATCGAATCCTCCCTGCTCGGTCTCCTGGATTCCCTGTTATTCGATAACGGACGCCCTGTTCCAAGCCTGACCGAATTGCGTATCGGCCGCGCATAAGCCCGCGGCGGCATTGAATTTTTCCAAATCACGGGAGGTACTGCTTCCCGTCCGCATCGGAAATTCGCTGTTTTCGTCGAGACGGGTTCGCACCTGCCTCCCCGCACCGCCAGGAAGCAAGCAAACACAGGGCCTCGGCCCTGTTTTGTTTCAGTTGCGCCGATCGTCACCGATCGGGCCTGCGCACGCCCGCGGCGGCCGGCGCGGCGAGGCGCGCGGCATGTCCCCCGCAAGAGGGATTCGCGGTCGCACGGGCCTCGTTAGAGTTCGCGCCTTGTCGCACGGTCGAGCTGGCTCGCAGCCGCCGGCGATCTCCCAACCGCGAACCGACACGATGCTCCCGAAACCTCTGCGCGCGACTTCCCTGGCCTGTCTGGCGGCGCTCGCCGCCTGTGGCGGGGGCGGCGGCTCGCCGGCGGCGCCTGCGCCCGACACCCACGCCATCACGATCACCGGCCAGCCCGTCGCCGCGACGCCCGCGGCGGACGGCTCGCAGACCTGGTCGGTCACGGCTTCGAGCGACATCGCGCTGTCGTACCAGTGGGCGATCGACGGCCGCGCCGTCGCCGGCGCGACGAGCCCGAGCTTCACGATGACGCCCGCCCTGTCGGACGACGGCGAGCAGGTGAGCGTCACGGTCAGCAACTCGGCCACCTCGGTCGTCAGCGCCGCGGTGACCGTCTCGGTGGCCGCGGTGACGGGGCTCAACGTGTTCGCCGGCCGCATCGGCGGCGCGGGCTACGTCGATGGCGCCGCGTCTGTGGCGCGCCTCGGGCACGTGGAGCAGGGGTGGAGCGCCAGCGCGCTCGGCACCGACGGCGCGGGCGACCTGCTGGTCGTCGACCCGTCCAACTTCGTCGTGCGCCGGGTGACGCCGGCGGGCGTCGTGTCCACCGTCGCGGGCGTCGCGGGCCATTGGGGCTCGACGGACGGCCCCGTCGCCTCGGCGCTGTTCCCGAGCGCCTCGGGCGTGGTCGCCGACGCCGCCGGCAACGTCTACGTCTCGACCTATCGCGAGATCCGCAAGATCACCCCGGCGGGCGTCTCGACCCTGGCGGGCTCCGAATCCACGAGCCGCGAGGTCGACGGCACCGGCGCCGCGGCGGGCTTCGATGCCGTCCTCGGGCTCGCCATCGATCCCGCGGGCAACCTGTACGCGGCCGACTTCGCGGCATCGATCCGCAAGATCACGCCCGCCGGCGTCGTGACGTCCTACTACGACGCCTCGAAGCATCCGGGCCAGCGCAGCTTCCAGTCGATGGTCTTCGGCGCGGACGGCAACCTCTACGCGGTCGACGCCATGAGCGACGCCCTCGTGAAGATCTCGCCGGCGGGGGTGATCACGAACGTCGCCGGCGGCATCGTCGACAACCCCGACGGCTCGGTCAGCGTGGGCCCGTTCGGCGGGCAGAGCGACCTCGCGATCGGTGCCGACGGCGTCCTCACGTCGTTCAACCTCGGCTCGGCGACGACGCCGCCGACGATGACGCGCGTGGCGGCCGACGGCACCACCAGCACCGTCGCGCTCGACCTGCCGGACAACGACCGCGTCGGCGGCGCGGTGGCGTTCGGCCCGGGCTTCGCGCTGCTGGACCAGACCCAGGGCGCGGTCTACCTGGTCGACACCTCCGGCAAGGCGACCCTGTTCGTCGGCCAGCCGCCGCGGAGCGGCAACGTCGACGGGCGCGGAGGCGCGGCCACGTTCGATCGCCCCGGCAAGGTCGTCGTGGACGCGGCGGGCAACGCCTACGTGCTCGAGACCGACGGCTACGCGACCAACCACACGGTGGTGCGCAAGGTCGCCACCGACGGCACGGTCTCCACCGTCTTCGCCAGCGAGGACTGGTACGGCGCCATCGCCGTCGACGCGGGCGGCCAGCTTTACGGGACGCAGTACGACGAGGTCGACAAGCTCAACCCGGACAACACCGCGACGGTCGTCGTCGACCGCTCGCAGCTGGCCGCGGCCGGCGGCTCGAATCCCTTCCCCGCGCTGCGCGACCTGGCCCTCGCGCCCGACGGCCACCTCCTGGCCTGCACGGACGCCGGCCTGTTTTCGGTGGCGGTCGCCGCCCGGACGGTCGCCGCCCTGAACGCCGTCGCCAACTGCGGCGCCGTGGCGGCGACGGCCAGCGGCCGGATCTACGAGCTGCAGACGGTCTATGCCACGACGGCCGCCGCGGACTCGGTGCTGCTCCTGGACGCGACGACGCCCGGCACCCCGACCCTCGTGGCCGGCGGCACCGTGGGGTACGCCGACGGCACGGGCGCCGCGGCCGCGTTCGGCGATTTCCAGCTCGGCGCGGACGCCACTGGCGACACCGTGCGGGGCCGGGTCGCGTTGAGCGCCGACGAGGACGGCAACCTGTACATGGTCGACCCGGACAACCACGCCGTGCGGATGATCACGCCCGCCGGGGTCGTGACCACGCTCGCGGGCGGCCCGACGACGATCTCGCAGGTCGTGACCGGCGCGACCGCCGGCCTCGACTACCCGGGCGGCGTCGCGCCCCTCCCGGGCACGGGCGGCAGGCAGCTGTTCATCACCGATACGTACGAGCCGTCGCTGCTGGTGTTGCGGCGGCCCTGACGGGTTCCCGTCGCGGGCCGCGGCACGGTCCGCTGGCGGAGGGTCTCGCCACATCCACCGCGCGCCGTATGCCCGGTCGCTGCCGGCGAAGCGCCGCCTGACAAGCCTGGCCACCGTCGCGTCGGACCGGCGGCGGCGCGCCCGCGGCAACGACGGCGGGCGCCGGACGCGCGAAGCGCCGTTCGGGCGCGCGAAGCGGCGGGCCGGTGTCATGGGATCGTCATGAAGCGGGGCCGGGGGCTCGCCTAGGCTGGCTGCATCGTCACGACGCCTTCCCCCCGCCATGCCACGCCTCGACATCGACTCCGACCGCCAGCGTCGCCTGTCCATCTCCTCCGATCCGGCGGGCAAGCGCCCCGCGCTCCCGTCGAACGAGGGCG
>DASVLN010000461.1:0-6365 GCA_036384855.1 Burkholderiaceae bacterium
CCGGGAGGCCGCCCGGCTCCGGATTGCGCGGGGCCCAGGCGACCACGCCGCGACGCGCTCGCATCGCGGACGAGACGTCGCCCTGCACGGCCAGGGCGCGCGAGAGGAGGGGTGGGCGTCGGAACCGGATGACGTCGGCGGACGCGCGCGGATCCCCGAACCGGATCCGGCGGTCGCGCCGGGAACGGCCTCGCTCGACGAGGCGGCGCCGCGCTCGGGCGCCGCGCTGCGGTCAGCGGGCGATCGTCCTCTCGAACCGTGACGTCACGGCAGTCGACGCGCTGAGCAGGGTCTTGTCCATGGCGTTCTCCTTGGCGGCTCGGTTGAGGGAAAGCCGCGACTGTGCGCCCGTGGGCGCGCCGCTGTCAAGATGGAAACCAGGGCCGCCGCGGCCGTGTCGCGTCTCCCACAATCGGCCGCATCGTCGACCTGGAGCCCGCCTGCCATGACGCCCCGCCTGCCGCACGTCGCCTGCACCGCGCTCGCCGCCCTGCTCGCGCTCGCCGCCCTCGCCCGGGCGCACGCCGCCCCCGCCGCGCCGACGGCCGCCGATCTCGAGGTCATCGCGACCCAGGTCCGCGCCGCCGAGACCGCGTTCGCGCAGACCATGGCCGACCGCAAGCTCGACCGCTTCGCCGGCTTCGTCGCCGAGGATGCGGTCTTCCGCGGCGCGACGCTGCGCGTGGGCCGGGCGCAGGTCGTCGAGGGCTGGAAGCGCTTCTTCGAGCAGCCCGCCGCGCCGTTCTCGTGGGCGCCCGACCTCGTGACGGTCGCCGCCGACGGCCGCACCGCGATCTCCACCGGCCTCGCCCGCGCGCCCGACGGGACGCCCATCTCCCGCTTCACCAGCATCTGGCGCCGCGACGCGGACGGCCAGTGGCGCGTGATCGCCGACCAGGGCGTGGACGCGGCGTGCGACGGACGGGGGAAATGACGCGCTGCGCCTGCTGACGGTCAGTACTCGATGTCCTCGGGCAGCAGGCCGCGCTTGCGCAGCAGCGGCTCGATCGACGGCATCCGGCCGCGGAAATCGGCGTAGGCCTGCTGCGGCGCCACGCTGTCGCCGGCGCCGAAGATGCAGCGGCGCAGGCGATCGGCGGTGGCGCGATCGAACGGGCCGCCGGCCTCCTTGAAGGCGTCGAAGGCATCCGCGTCGAGCACCTCGGCCCAGAGGTAGACGTAATACCCGGCAGCGTATCCGGATCCCGAGAACAGGTGCTGGAAGTGCGTGAGGCGGTGGTTGACGCCGACCTCGGGCGGCAGCCCCAGCTTCGCGAGCGTCTCGGCCTCGAACTCGGGCAGGTCGGGCGGCGGCTCCTTGTCCAGGCGCGCGTGGACGGCCATGTCCACGAGCGCGCTGCCCGCGTAGCGCACGGTCTCGTAGGCCTGGCCCCAGCGGCGCGCCTCCTGCAGCCGGCGCACGAGCGACTCCGGGATGGGCTCGCCGGTCTGCCAATGGCGCGCGTGGCGCGCGATGACCTCGGGCTCGAGCAGCCAGTGCTCGTACAGCTGCGAGGGCAACTCGACGAAGTCGCGCAGCACGTTGGTGCCCGACAGGCGCTGGTACGTCACGTCCGACAGCAACCCGTGCAGGCCGTGGCCGAACTCGTGGAACAGCGTGCGCGCGTCGTCGAAGCTCAGCAGCGTCGGCTCGCCCGGCGCGCCCTTGGCGAAGTTGTTGTTGTTCATGATCACCGGCAGGTCGACGCCGCCGTTGCGGCACTGCCAGCGCAGCGCGCTCATCCACGCGCCCGAGCGCTTGGTCTGGCGCGCGAAGTTGTCGAGCAGGAAGATGCCGACCAGCCGGCCCGCCTGCGGCGATTCGGCGCCCTCCCCCGGCACGCCCACGTCGTGCACCTCGTAGGCGACGACGTCCGGGTGGTAGACCGGGATCGCGTCGTTGCGCACCAGGCGCAGCCCGAACAGGCGGTGCGCGCAGTCGAAGGCCGCCTGCACCATGCGCTCCAGCGAGAAGTAGGGCTTGACCTCGCCATCGTCGAAGGCGTAGCGCGCCTGGCGCACGCGCTCGGCGCCGAAGCGCCAGTCCCAGGCCATCATCGGGCCCGGCACGCCGGCCTCCCGCAGCGCCTCGTGCACGGCGGCGCGCTCGTCCTTCAGCGCCGACAGCGCGCGCGAGTAGACCTCGTCCAGCAGCGTGTTGACCGAGGCGACGTTGCCGGCCATCGTGTCGGCGAGCGCGTACTCGGCGTAGCTCGCGTGGCCGTGCAGCCAGGCCTGCTCCTGGCGCAGGCGCAGGATCTCGCGCGCGACCTCGCGGTTGTCCGTCTCGCCCTCGTGCTCGCCGCGGCTCACCCAGGCACGCCAGGCCTGCTCGCGCAGGTCGCGCCGGGTGGAGAACGTGAGAAAGGGCACGATCAGCGAGCGCGACAGCGTGACCACGTGCGCGCCCGCGGGCAGGCCGCGCTCGGCGGCCGCCTGCGACGCCGCGGCGCGCACGAAGGGCGGCAGGCCGTCGAGGTCGGCCTGCGACAGCTCGAGCTGGAAGCCCGCCTCGTCGGCGAGCACGTTCTGCGCGAAGCGCGTCGTCAGCTGCGCGAGGCGCTCCATGATCTGCGCGTAGCGCGGCTGCTTGTCCGGCCCGAGGCGCGCGCCGGCACGCACGAAGTCGACCCAGGTGCGCTCCACGAGCCGCAGCGCCTCCGGGCCGAGCCCCAGCTCGTGCCGCCGCGCGTGCACGGCGTCGACGCGCTTGAACAAGCCGGGGTGCATCATCACCGCGCTCTCGTGGGCCGCGAGCGGGCCGGCGAGCTCGCGCTGCACGGCCTGGATCTCGGGCGAGGTGTGCGACGCGGCGAGCGCGTGGAACGCTGCACCGACGCGCCCGAGCAGCCGCCCGCTGCGGTCGAAGGCGGCGATCGTGTCGTCGAAGCCGGGCGCGCCCGGGCTGGCGGCGATCGCCTCGATCTCGGCCCGCTGCGCCGCCATCGCCGCCTCGAACGCAGGAGCGAAGTGTTCGGCCCGGATCTCGGCGAACGGCGGCAGCGAGAACGGGGTGTTCCAGTCGGCGAGCAGCGGGTTGTGGGCGGTCATGGCGGGATGGGCTCCGGGCGAGGGATTCGCGAGGCGGGCGATGATGCTAGCGTCGCCGCTGCGCGCACAGGATACGGGCGTGCCCGAACCCCACGCTCCCCGCGAGGAAATTCGCACGCGCGGCCCCGCCGCGGACAGGCGCGGCGCGCTCTGCGATGATGGCCGCCTTCCCGCGCCACGCTGCCGATGCCCGCCATGACCGATCCCGCCACGCCCGCTTCCACCGCCTCCGCCGGGGACGATCCCTTCCTCTGGCTCGAGGACGTCCTCGGCGACGAGGCGCTCGCCTGGGTGCGGGCTCGCAACGGCGAGTCGCGCGCCGTGCTCGAGTCCGAGCCGCGCTTCGCCGAGGTGCGCGACGCGATCCGCGCGATCCTCGACTCGAAGGAGCAGATCCCGCACGTGACCCGCCGCGGCGCGTGGTTCTACAACTTCTGGCGCGACGAGGCGCACCCGCGCGGCCTCTGGCGTCGCGCCACCCTCGACGAATACCGCAAGCCGCAGCCGGCCTGGGAGATCGTGATCGACCTCGACGCGCTGGCCGCCGAGGAGGACGAGAACTGGGTCTGGGCCGGCGCGCACGCGCTCGCGCCCGCCTACCGGCGCTGCCTCGTGACGCTCTCGCGCGGCGGCTCGGACGCCCATGTCGTGCGCGAGTTCGACCTCGAGCTGCGCCGCTTCGTGCCCGGCGGCTTCGACCTGCCCGAAGCCAAGTCCGACGTCACCTGGATCGACGACGACACGATCTACGTCGCGAGCGACTTCGGCCCCGGCAGCCTCACCGACTCCGGATACCCGCGCGTCGTCAAGCGCTGGAGGCGCGGCACGCCGCTCGAGGCCGCGCCGACCGTGTTCGAGGGCGAGGCCGCCGACGTCGCGGCCGGCGTCTCCGTCGACCGCACGCCGGGTTGGGAGCGCACGGTCTTCAGCCGCGCGATCGACTTCTACAACTCGCGGCTCGCGCTGCTCGATCCGGCGAGCGGCGCGCTCGTGGCCATCGACAAGCCCGAGGACGCCACGCTCAGCTTCTGGCGCGAGCGCGTGCTGCTGGAGCTGCGCTCCGACTGGACGCTGCCCGAGGCCACGTGGCCGCGCGGCTCGCTGCTGGTGGCCGACGCCGCCGCCTACCTGCGCGGCGAGCGCCGCTTCGAGGCGCTGTTCACGCCGACGGCCACGCGCTCGCTCGCCGGCTTCGGCGTGACGCGCTCGCGCGTGATGCTGGACGTGCTCGACGACGTCGCAGGCCGCATCGTCGAGCTGAGCCCGGGGCCTGACGGCTGGACGCGGCGCGAGGTCGCGGCGCCCTTCCCCGGCGCGCTGTCGACGACCGAGCTGCACGACCCGACGCTCGCCGAGGACCCGCTTGCCGAGAGCTACCTGCTCGGCTACACCGACTTCCTGACGCCCGACTCGCTCTACCTCGCCGAGGCGGGCAGCGACGCGCGCGAGCTGCTCAAGGCGCGGCCGTCCTACTTCGACGGCGCCGGCATGCGCGTCGAGCAGCGCTTCGCGCGCTCGGCCGACGGCACGCGCGTGCCCTACTTCGTCGTCTGGCCGGCCGGCGCGACGGCCGACGGCGACAACCCGACGCTGCTGTACGGCTACGGCGGCTTCGAGGTCTCGCTGACGCCGTGGTACTCCGGCGCGTTCGGCCGCGCCTGGTTCGCGCGCGGCGGCGTGCTCGCCGTCGCCAACATCCGCGGCGGCGGCGAATACGGCCCCGCGTGGCACCAGGCCGCGGTCAAGGAGCACAAGCAGCGCAGCTACGACGACTTCATCGCGGTGGCGGAGGATCTCGTCGCTGCCGGCATCACGAAGCCCGCGCGCCTGGGCATCGAGGGCGGCAGCAACGGCGGCCTGCTGGTCGGCGCCGTGATGGTGCAGCGGCCCGAGCTGTTCGGCGCCGTGAGCTGCCAGGTGCCGCTGCTGGACATGCGGCGCTTCAACAAGCTGCTCGCCGGCGCGTCGTGGATGGCCGAGTACGGCAACCCGGACGCCCTGGACGACTGGGCCTGGATCTCGCGCTACAGCCCGTACCAGAACGTGCACGCCGGCCGCCGCTACCCGAGCGTGCTCTTCACGACGTCCACGCGCGACGACCGCGTCCACCCCGGCCACGCGCGCAAGATGGCCGCGCGCATGCTGCAGCAGGGCCACGACGTCCTCTACTACGAGAACATCGAGGGCGGCCACGGCGGCGCCGCGGACAACGCCCAGCGCGCCGACCTGCAGGCGCTGCAGTTCGCGTTCCTCTGGCGCAAGCTGGGCATGAAGCGCTGAACCGAACCCCCGGCGCGCGCATGGCCGGGCATCGGCCTTGCCGCGTCGCGGGCCATGAACCTTCGAACATCCACCGACGCCCCCATGACCTACGAGATCCGCCACGACCCGGCCCGCCAGCGCTTCGAGACCACGGTCGACGGGCAGCTGTGCGTGGCCGACTACCAGCTGCGCGGCGACACCGTCTGGATGACGCACACCGGCGTGCCGCAGGCCGTCGAGGGGCGCGGCATCGCCGCCGCGCTCGTGCGCACCGCGCTCGACTGGTGCGCGGCGCAGGGCTTCCGGGTCGAGCCCTCGTGCAGCTACGTGGCCGTCTACATGCGCCGCCACCCGGAGACGCAGCGCCTGCTGGCGCGCTGAGGGCGGCTACCGCGCGAATCCGCCGAGGTAGCGGCCGAGCCACGACGCCGCGAGCGCCCCGGACAGCTCGCCGCGCTCGAACTCGAAGCCGAACGAGACCGCGTGCCGGGACCGCGCGTGCTCGCCGCCCGGAATCGAGCACGAGGCGCGCGTGGACGTCGCCGCGGCTCTGCGGGGACGCCCGGCGAGGTTCTCAGGCGCGCGACGACGCGGCGGCCGGCACGCGCGCGGCCTCGTCCCGGCGCACGCCCCAGCGCTGCGCCAGCACGGCGCACACCATCAGCTGCAGCTGGTGGAACAGCATCAGCGGCAACACCAGCGCGCCGACCGCATGCGCGGCGAAGAGCACCTTGGCCATGGGGATGCCGCTGGCCAGGCTCTTCTTCGAGCCGCAGAAGACGATCGTGATCTGGTCGGCGCGGTCGAACCCCAGCGCGCGCGCGATGCGGCCGGTCGCGAACAGCACCAGTGCCAGCAACACGCAGCACACGACGAAGAGCCCCACCAGCGACTGCCACGGCACCTGCTTCCAGAGGCCCTCGATGACGGCGGCGCTGAAGGCCGTGTAGACCACGAGCAGGATCGAGCCGCGGTCGACGATGCCGACGATCTCCTTGCGCCGCGCGATGACGCCGGCGATCCACGGCCGCGCGAGGTGGCCGGCCAGGAAG
>DASVLN010000462.1:0-5269 GCA_036384855.1 Burkholderiaceae bacterium
GATTACGCCGGCGCGGGCAGCCTGCTCGACGCCCACGCCTGACCGCGCTCGCCGCGTCCGTCCAGGGCGCGCCGACCCGGCCGCGCCCCACCCGACTGCCGGATGGGGTCTTTCGCCTGCGCCGTTGGCCCTTTCGGCTCCGTTGCCTAAGCTTCGGCGTTCCACCACGAGGGAACGCATGTCCAAGAAGCATCCGGCCGGCAAGAAGGCCGCCTCCGCCACCCCGGCCACCTCGAGCGCGATCGACATCGGCATCTCCGCCGAGGACCGCGCCGCCATCAGCGAGGGCCTCGCGCGCCTGCTCGCCGATACCTACACCCTGTATCTGACGACCCACAACTTCCACTGGAACGTCACGGGCCCGATGTTCAACACGCTGCACGCGATGTTCATGGGCCAGTACACCGAGTTGTGGAACGCGGTCGACCCGATCGCCGAGCGCATCCGCTCGCTCGGCCACCATGCGCCCGGCTCCTACGGCCAGTTCGGCCGCCTGAGCTCGCTGCCGGACGCGCCCGACCAGCCGCCCAAGGCGCTCGACATGGTGCGCACGCTGGTGGCCGGCCACGAGGCCGTCGCCCGCACGGCGCGCGCGCTGTTCCCGCTGGCCGACAAGGCCGGCGACGAACCCACCGCCGACCTGCTGACCCAGCGCCTGACCGTGCACGAGCAGACGGCGTGGATGCTGCGCTCGCTGCTCGAGGACTGAGGCCCGCGAACGGGACCCCCGGAGCCGCCGATGCGCGTCGCCATCGTCACCTTCGACGGCTTCAACGAGCTGGACTCCTTCATCGCGCTGGGCCTGATCAACCGCCTGCGGCCGCTGGGCGTCCAGGCGGAGATCGCCTGCCCCTCCGCGCAGGTCACGTCGATGAACGGCGTCACGGTGACGGCCCAGCAGCCGCTGGAATTCGTGCTGGAGGCCGACGCGGTGCTGTTCGGCAGCGGCATCTACACGCGGGCGATCGCCGAGAACGCGCAGCTCATGGATCGACTGTCGCTCGATCCGACGCGCCAGCTGATCGGCGCGCAGTGCTCCGGGACGCTGCTGCTGGCGCGGCTGGGCCTGCTGGGCGACATGCCGGCGTGCACGGACCTCACGACCAAGCCCTGGGTGATCGAGGCGGGCGTGCGCGTGGCCGACACGGCTCTCCTCGCGCGCGGGCCGGTCGCGACGGCGGGCGGCTGCATGTCGTCCGCCTACCTCGCCGCCTGGGTGATGTGGCGCGCCGCCGGCCGGGAGGCCACGCGCCAGGCGCTGCACTACGCGGCACCGGTGGGCGAGAAGGACGCGTGGGTCGACCACGTGCTGAAGGTCGTCGGCGGCGCGTTGGGGGAGTCCGCGGCGGCCTGAACGCCGAGCGGTCGGCGCGACTACCCCGACAGGGGGGATTGCGGCGCCCGGCAGCCATTGTTCCAATCCGCGTTCGCGCGCGGCGATCACCTGCGGTGACGCGCCGGCGCCGCGGGCGCTGGCATGATCGCGCCCGATCACGACAACCACCTGGAGAGGTTCGAACGATGGCGCAATCCCCCGCGCATGCCTTCCGTCCCGTCGCGCGCGTCGCGCTCGCCTGCACGCTCGCCGCCGCGGCGTCGCTGCTGGTGGCCGGCTGCGGCAAGAAGAAGACCGAGCTCGGCGAGGGTGGCTCCGTCGTCACCGGCTCGGCGGGCCCGGCTGGGGCGCACAACGCGTCCCACGAGCTGCTGCGCTGCGATGCCCCGGTGGCGACGATGGCGCTGGTCGAGAACCCCAACGGCTACGCGATCCAGGGCGGCTACAACCTGCCCTCCTCGCCGCTGCCGCTGGTGCGGCTGATCGCGCAGCAGAGCGGCTGCTTCCGCGTCGTCGACCGCTCCGCCGGCCTGCACGCCACGGTGCAGGAGCAGGAGCTGCAGGACCGCGGCATCATCCGCAAGAACTCCACCGTCCACAAGGGCAACGGCTACGAGGCGCAGTACACGATCACGCCCAGCCTGACCTTCAGCGAACAGAACGCCGGCCACGAGGTCGGCGGCATCCTCGGCATGATCCCGGTGCTGAACAAGTTCGCCGGCCTGGCCGACAACGTCAAGCTGAAGGAGGCGCAGGTCGCCCTGCTGCTGACCGACAACGAGACGACCGAGCAGGTCGCCGCCGCGACGGGCTCGGTGCGCGTCACCGACCTCGGCATGGCCGGCCTGATGCTGGGGCGCGCGGGCGGCGCGGCGGGCGCGGGCTGGAGCAACACGAACGAGGGCAAGGTGATCGCCGCGGCCTTCCTCGACGCCCACAACCAGCTCGTGACGCAGCTGCGCATGCTGCAGGCCAAGGAGCTGCCGCCGCCGATCCCGACGAAGGCGCGGGCAGGCTGAGCAAGCTCAGGGCGGAGCGAGGTCGTACACGGCCACGTCGGCTTCACGCCGTCGCGCGCTTCCAGGCGGCGTCGAACTCGTCCGCGGACGCTTGCCTGACGTCGAATTCGATCTGGCGGGCGATCTCCTCGATGGGAGGCAACGGAATGATCGACAGTCTCGTCCCGTTGTTCGAGGACCTTGCGGCCGACGCATAGCCCATGCGTCCATCCGGGAACACCTCGACCTTGCGCGTCTCCCAGCGCGCGGGATCCAGTTCGCTGTAGAACTCACCCGGGCTGTCGGCCGGAGCGGTCTTCCATTTTGCGTACAGGTAGGTCGTCATCGTCTTCTTTCACTCCTTGCCGTTCGCCATCAGGGCGCCTCGAAGTGTCCTTCCCGGCTGCGCAAACGGGCAGGCCTCGTCGAGGCGCCTCGGCATCGGGCGCCGGCACGCGATAATCGCGGGTTCACCCCCTTCCAGCGTCGCGAGCCTGCCGGCACGACGGCGCACGAGCCCGCCATGTCCGCCGACCTCGCCCAGCAGGTGCGCCGCCGCCGCACCTTCGCCATCATCTCCCACCCCGACGCGGGCAAGACCACGCTCACCGAGAAGCTGCTGCTGTTCTCCGGCGCGATCCAGATCGCCGGCTCGGTGAAGGCGCGCAAGGCGGCGCGGCACGCGACTTCCGACTGGATGGAGATCGAGAAGCAGCGCGGCATCTCGGTGGCGTCCTCGGTGATGCAGATGGAGTACCGCGACTGCGTCATCAACCTGCTGGACACCCCGGGCCACCAGGACTTCTCGGAAGACACCTACCGCGTGCTGACCGCCGTCGACGCCGCGCTGATGGTGATCGACGCGGCCAACGGCGTCGAGCCGCAGACGCGCCGCCTGCTGCAGGTCTGCCGCGCGCGCAACACGCCCATCCTGACCTTCGTCAACAAGATGGACCGCGAGGTGCAGGAGCCGCTCGCGCTGATGGACGAGATCGAGCGCGAGCTGGGCATGAGCGTCGTGCCCTTCACGTGGCCGGTCGGCATGGGCAAGGCCTTCGGCGGCGTGGTCGACCTGCGCAAGCGTCAGATGCGCGTGTTCGCGCCGGGCGAGGACCGGGTCGGCGGCGACGAGGAAGTCATCAGCGACCTCGCCGCGCCGGCCAACGCCGGGCGCTTCGGCATGGCCTGGGAGCAGTCGCAGGGCGAGATCGAGCTGCTGCGCGAGGCCGCGCCCGTCTTCGAGGAGGCGCAGTTCCTCGAGGGCCACCAGACGCCGATGTTCTTCGGCTCGGCGATCAACAACTTCGGCGTGCAGGAGGTGCTGGACGCGCTCGTCGAGCTCGCTCCGCCGCCCGGCCCGCGCCCCGCGATGCAGCGCGCGGTCGAGCCGGCGGAGCCGAAGTTCACCGGCGTGGTCTTCAAGATCCAGGCCAACATGGACCCGTCGCACCGCGACCGCATCGCGTTCCTGCGCGTCGCCTCGGGCCACTTCGAGCGCGGCATGCGGCTGAAGGTCGTGCGCTCGGGCAAGGAGCTGCGGCCCAACACGGTCGTCTCGTTCCTGTCGCAGCGCCGCGAGCTGCTGGACGAGGCCTTCGCCGGCGACATCATCGGCATCCCGAACCACGGCGTGCTGCAGCTGGGCGACACGCTCACCGAGGGCGAGCAGCTGCAGTTCACGGGGCTGCCGTTCTTCGCGCCGGAGCTGTTCCGCAGCGTCGAGGTGGCCGATCCGCTGAAGACCAAGCAGCTGCGCGCGGGCCTCACGCAGCTCGGCGAGGAAGGGGCGATCCAGGTCTTCCGGCCGGTGCTGGGAACCGTCCTGCTGCTGGGCGCGGTCGGCCAGCTGCAGTTCGAGGTCGTGGCGCACCGCCTCGAGCACGAGTACGGCGTCAAGGCCCGCATCACGCCGGCGCGCTACGCGCTCGCGCGCTGGGTCACCTGCGACCCGGCCGACGGCGGAGACAACGAGTTGAAGCGCTTCATCGACGCCAACGCCCACCGCGTGGCCTACGACGCCGTCGACGCGCCGGCCGTGCTGGTCGAATACGCGCCCGAGCTGCGCGCGATCGAGGCCAACTGGCCGAAGATCAAGTTCCACGCGTTGCGCGAGCACGCCGGGCTCGTCTTCCAGAAGCACATCGGCGATTGACGGGCTCGCGCATCGCCCACGATGACCGTCCGATGCGCGTCCTGTTCATCCACCAGAACCTGCCGGGGCAGTTCACGCACCTGATCGGCGCGTTGTGCGGCGATCCGGCTCATACGGCATGGGGTATCTGCGCGGAGCCGGCGGCCGAACGCGCCAGGCGGCTGCATCCGAAGCTGGACTTCGTGTCGTACCGCCCGCCCACGCCGCCCGCGGCCGGGCTGGCCACGTCGGCGCGCGAGCTCGACCTCCAGGTGCGGCGCGGCCAGCTGGTCGCGAGCATCCTGCGCCAGATGGGCGAGCGCGGGATCGCGTTCGACCTCGTGGTCGCGCACCCGGCCTGGGGCGAGGCCCTGTTCGTCAAGGATGTCCTGCCGGACGTGCCGCTGCTGCTCTACCCCGAGTTCTTCTACGCCGCCGAGGGCGCCGACGTCGGGTTCGACCCGGAGCATCCGCGCACGCCGCAGGATGCGCAGCGCCTGCGGATTCGCAACCTCGTGCCGCTGTCCGCGCTGGAGGCCTGCGACGCCGCCGTCGTCCCGACCGCCTGGCAGCACGCACGCCTGCCGGCCTTCGCGCGAGCCAAGACCCGCGTGGTCCACGAGGGCGTCGACACGGCGCTCGCCCGGCCCGATGCCGCCGCGCGCTTCGAGGTCGACGGGCGCGTGTTCGCCGCGGGCGACCCGGTCGTGACCTTCGTCGCGCGCAACCTCGAGCCCTACCGCGGCTTCCACGTCTTCATGCGTGCCCTGCCCGCGCTGCTGGCCGCCGAGCCCGACGCTCACG
>DASVLN010000463.1:0-3507 GCA_036384855.1 Burkholderiaceae bacterium
GCCGCCTGGCCGCGGCCAGCGCCTCGCGCAGCTGCTCGCGCGGCAGCAGGCCGGCGCCGAGGCTGGTCTCGAAGCGCGCGTTGCCGGTGGCCGCCAGGGCCACCAGATGGCTGCCGTGACGGCGCGCCAGGTGGATCGCCGCGTCGATGCGCGCCTCCAGGCCCGGCGTGTCGCCCAGGTGCAGCAGGATCGTTCCGTAGCTCATGCGGCCTCCGTTTCGCGCGCCCGGCAGCGGGTCATGCGGGAAGCCGATCGTGTCCCGGCGCGCGGCAGCGGGCTTGCGCCGGATCAAGGCGAGGCCGTCGCCGCCATGACGAGCGTCAAGCGAAGGTCCCCGCCGCACCCTATCGTGGCGCATCACCTTGTGGGAGACCGCGATGAAGCTCACCTTCCTCGGCGCGACGGGCACCGTCACGGGCTCGCGCTACCTGGTGGAGCACGGCGACCGCCGCGTGCTCGTCGACTGCGGGCTGTTCCAGGGCCTCAAGCAGCTGCGGCTGCGCAACTGGGCGCCGCTGCCGGTCGACCCCTCCTCGATCGACGCCGTGGTGCTGACCCATGCGCACATCGACCACAGCGGCTACCTGCCGCGACTCGTCGCGCAGGGCTTCCGCGGCACGGTCCACGCGACCGCGCCGACCAGCGAGCTCTGCGGCCTGCTGCTGCCGGACTGCGGCCATCTCCAGGAAGAGGAGGCGGCCTACGCGAACCGCCACAAGACGAGCCGCCATTCGCCCGCCCTGCCGCTGTACACGCGCGACGAGGCGCGGGCGGCGCTGAAGCGATTCCAGCTCCACGACTTCGCCACCACCTTCGAGCCGGTGCCCGGCGCCTATGTCCGCTTCACCAGCGCGGGCCACATCCTCGGCGCGGCCAGCGTCCACCTGCTCACGGAGCGCGGCAGCCTGCTGTTCTCCGGCGACCTCGGCCGCGGCGACGACCTGCTGATGAAGCCGCCGTCCCCGCCTCCCGCGGCCGACGTCGTGGTCGTGGAATCGACCTACGGCGACCGCCTGCACGACCGCAGCGACACCCTGGCGGCGCTCGCGGACATCGTCAACCGCACCGCCGCGCGCGGCGGCCACGTGATCGTGCCGGCGTTCGCGGTCGGACGGGCCCAGTTGCTGCTGCACGCCCTGCGCCTGCTCAAGGACGCCCATCGCATCCCCGACCTGCCGGTGCACCTCGACAGCCCCATGGCGACCGACGCCACGGCGCTCTACCAGCGTCATCCCGGCCTGCACCGCCTCGACGCCGCCGCCTGCGCCGCGATGGCGCGCGACGTGCGCATCGTCAACACGCAGGAGGACTCGCAGGCGCTCGCGGCGCTGCGCTATCCGGCGATCATCGTCTCCGCGAGCGGCATGGCGACCGGCGGGCGGGTCCTGAACCACATCGAGCATTTCGCGCCGAACCCGGCCTGCACCCTGCTGTTCGTGGGCTACCAGGCGATGGGCACGCGCGGCGCCGCGCTGGTGGGCGGCGCGCGCGAGGTGCGCATGCACGGCCGCTGGGTGCCGGTGCGCGCGGAGGTCGCCACGCTCGAAGGCCTGTCGTCGCACGCCGACCGGGACGAGCTCCTCGCCTGGCTGGGCGCCCTGCCCAGCCCGCCGCGCCGCGTCTATGTCACCCACGGCGAGCCCGCCGCCGCGGACTCGCTGCGGCAGGCGATCTCGGAGAAGCTGCAATGGCACAGCGCCGTGCCGGAG
The DNA here is from genome assembly GCA_036384855.1 of Burkholderiaceae bacterium. GTDB lineage: Bacteria > Pseudomonadota > Gammaproteobacteria > Burkholderiales > Burkholderiaceae_C > Scleromatobacter. The sequence goes on from DASVLN010000463.1 coordinate 1,710, forward strand.
TACCGCGACGCGCTGGACGTCGGCGCGCTGGTGGACGGGGACGCCTGAGCCTGTCCGCGGACGGGGCGTGCAACCGCGCCGGCCCCGCGTTCACGGGTGCACGTCGCCCTCGCGCTGCCGGCCGACGACCAGCGCCTCCGTCATGGCCTGCGTCTGCAGCGTCAGGGCGGCGACGAGGTCGTCGAAGGTCAGCAGCCCGACCAGCACCCCGTCGGCGGACGTGACGGGCACGCGCCGGATGCCCTGGTCCCGCATCAGCGCGAGCACCGTGCCGATCGAGCCGCCCTCGGGCACGCTCGATACGGCGGCCGTCATCACGTCCGACACCGCCAGGGCGGCCGGATCGATGCCCAGCGCGACGACCGACACGACGATGTCGCGATCGGTGAGGATGCCGACGGCGACGTCGCCCGTGGGCGTCGGTTCGGCGACGACGACGCAGCCGACGTGCTCCTCGCGCATGCGCCGCGCCGCGTCGACCAGTGGCGTCTCCCGGCGCACGACGGTCAGGATGCGCGTGCACAGGCAGCCGACCGCCAGCGGATCGGCCGGCGAGCGATCGCGATCGGTCGCCGGGCTCACGTCTCGTCCTCCGAGGCGAAGGCGGGCTCGCTGCGATCCGGGATGGCCGGCGCCGGACCGGCCGCGTGCGCCAGCAGCACCGGCACGCGGCTCTTGCGGGCGATCTGCTCGGCATCGCTGCCCAGCACCACGCGGCTCGCGCCGCGCCGGCCGTGGCTGCCCAGCACGATGATGTCGGCCGGCCACGCGTCGACCGCGCGCGCCACGTGCTCCTGCAGCCGGCGCTCGCCGTCCTCCACGAGCAGGACCTCCGCCTTGACGCCGGCACGGCGGACGCGCGCCGCACGGCGCTCGACCATCGCGCTGCCGCACTGGTAGGCGTTCAGGCCGCGAGCGGCCGGCTCGTGCGTGAAGAGCGCCGCCGGCAGCAGCGGCACCTCCTCGACCACGTGCAGCAGCCTCACCGTGCCGCCGCTCAGGCGCGCCAGGCGGATCGCCTCGGCCAGCCCGGCGTCGGACGCTTCGCTGCCGTCGATCGGCACGAGGATGCGGTCGTACATGCGACGACGCCCCGTCGATCCGGTGCTAGCGATGCTGCGGCGCGCAGGTGCGCACGCCGAGCATCGAGTACAGCGGACAGGTGCCCACGATGCCGGTGACCAGCGGGACGACGCCGATCCAGGCCCACCAGCCCAGCAGGCCGAGGGCCGCCGCCCCGACGAGGCCGGCACCGGCCACGATGCGGATCGTGCGATCCACGACGCCTTCGTTGATGTCCATGATGATCCTCGCGTTCACCTGGCGCGGCGCCATCTGCCGCGGCTCCAAGATGCCAGGGCCCGCGGCGTCCGGATTGACGGCGATCAAGGGCTCGCGGGCGGCGGCTCAGTCGCGGCGTGCGAGCACCCACGCGACCGCCCACGCCACCAGCGCGGTCGCCGCGACCACGCCCACGGCCAGGAGGATCCATCCGAGCATGCGTCGTCTCCCCTGCCGCGGTGCCGCCTCAATGGGCGAAGAGCACCGGCATCGTCATGCTGTGGACGAGGGTGCGCGTCGCGCCGCCAAGCAGTCGTTCGACCACGCGCCGATGCCCCCAGGCGCCCATCACGAGCAGGCCGGCGCCGACCTCGGCCGCCTCCGACAGCAACGCTTCGCCGACCGGCAGCTCGCTGGGCGAGACCCGGGCCTGCACCGACACGCCGTGCGCCGACAGCCATGCGGCCGCGCGGTCCAGCCCGGGCCGGCACGCCTGCTCGTCGCCGCCCGGACGGCA
>DASVLN010000464.1:0-6836 GCA_036384855.1 Burkholderiaceae bacterium
CCTGATGGGCGCGGTCGCCGACGCCGCGCTGGAGGCCGGGGCCGGCGTGCTCGGCGTGATCCCGCGGCGACTCGTCGCGCGCGAGCTGGGACATCGCGGCATCCACGAGCTGCGCATCGTCGACACCATGCACGACCGCAAGCTGCAGATGGCGCGCGAGGCCAGTGCCTTCGTCGCGATGGCCGGCGGCATCGGCACGCTGGAGGAGCTGTTCGAGACCTGGACCTGGCAGCAGCTCGGCTACCACGCGCGCCCGATCGGGCTGCTGGACACCGCCGGCTTCTACGCGCCGCTGCAGGCGCTGCTCGCGCACACGCGCGAGGCCGGCTTCGTCGAGGCGGAGACAGTCGCGCGGCTGCGCATCGACGCGGAGCCCGGCCGCTTGCTGGATCGCCTGCACGACGAGGCGGTGCTCGTCGGCCCCGACGGCGCGGACTTCAACCCGGTGTGAGGCGGCGGCCGCGCGCCGTCCCGCGAGCGCCAGGCGTCAGACCGCCGATTCGTCGGTCTCGCCGGTGCGGATGCGCACGACCTGCTCGACCGCCGTCACGAAGATCTTGCCGTCGCCGATCTTGCCGGTCTTGGCGGCCTTGACGACCGCCTCGATGCAGCGCTCGACGTCCGAATCCTTGACCACGACCTCGATCTTGACCTTGGGCAGGAAGTCGACCACGTACTCGGCGCCGCGGTAGAGCTCCGTGTGCCCCTTCTGGCGGCCGAAGCCCTTGACCTCGGTCACCGTGAGCCCGGAGACGCCCACGTCGCCGAGCGCCTCGCGCACTTCCTCGAGCTTGAACGGCTTGATGACGGCGGTGATCTGTTTCATGGCGGGCTCCGGTTGGACGTGGGGATGCTGCGGGATCGGGGTCGATTTAAGCACGGAAGCGCGAGGTGATCGGATACCGCCAGTCGCGCCCGAAGCCGCGGTGGGTGATGCGGATGCCGACCGGCGACTGCCGGCGCTTGTACTCGTTGATCTTGATGAGGCGCGTGACGCGCTCGACGTCCGCGCGGGCGTGGCCGGCGGCGACGATCTCCTCGATCGGCCGATCCTCCTCCATGTACGCGGCGAGGATCGCGTCGAGCACCTCGTAGGGCGGCAGGCTGTCCTGGTCGGTCTGGTCGGGGCGCAGCTCGGCCGAGGGCGGCCGGGTGATGATGCGCTCGGGGATGACCGGGCCGGTCGTGCCGTCGGCGCGCGGCGTCGGCTGGCGGTTCTTCCATTCGGCCAGCGCGTAGACCAGCGTCTTGGCGACGTCCTTGATGACCGCGAAGCCACCGGCCATGTCGCCGTAGAGCGTGCAGTAGCCGGTGGCCATCTCGCTCTTGTTGCCGGTGGTCAGCACGATGGCGCCGGTCTTGTTGGACAGCGCCATCAGCAGCGTGCCGCGCACGCGGGCCTGGACGTTCTCCTCGGTCGCATCCTCGGGCAGGCCGGCGAACTGGTCCGCGAGCGAGGCGCGGAAGGCGTCGAACATCGGGGCGATCGCGATCTCGTCGTAGCGCACGCCCAGCCGTGCGGCCATGTCGCGGGCATCGATCCAGGAGATGTCGGCGGTGTAGCGTGAGGGCATCATGACGGCGCGCACGCGATCGGCGCCGAGCGCGTCGACCGCGATCGCGAGCACCAGCGCCGAGTCGATGCCGCCCGACAGCCCGATGATGGCGCTCGGGAAGCCGTTCTTGCCGATGTAGTCGCGCACGCCGGTCACGAGCGCGGCCCAGGCCTGCGCGTGCAGCTCGGGCAGCGGCTCGAGCGCCGATCCCGCAGCCGGCACCGGCGCGGCGCCGGGCGCGAGGTCGACCGCCAGCGTCGCCGATGCGAACAACGGCGCGCGGGCGACGACCGCCCCGGCTGCGTCGAGCACGAACGAGCCGCCGTCGAAGACCATCTCGTCCTGGCCGCCGGTCATGTGCGCGTACAGCAGCGGCCGCGCGTTGGCGCGCGCGCAGCGGGCCATGCGCTCCTCGCGCTCGGCCGGCTTGCCGAGGTGGAACGGCGAGGCGTTGAGCACGCACAGCACGTCCGCGCCCGCGCCGGTGGCCAGCATCGCGGGCTCCTCGAACCAGGCGTCCTCGCAGATCAGCACGCCCAGCCGCAGGCCGCCCGACTCCACGACCAGCGGCCCGAAGCCGGCATCGCGCCCCGAGACGAAGTAGCGCCGCTCGTCGAACACCTGGTAGTTGGGCAGCTCGCGCTTGCAGTAGGTGCCGGCGACGCGTCCCCCCGCGAGCACCGAGGCCGCGTTGAAGACGCTGGGCACGCTCACGGACTTCGACCTAACATGGCCGCCGTGCCCGTCGTCCTCCACCCCCGCCGCCGGCCGCGGCGCCGCGCCGCCGTCCCACGGATGGCCCACCACCACTTGCAGGCCCTCGCAGTCGGCGATCGCCGCGGCGAGCCGCTCGAGCGCCTGCGCGCAGGCCGCGAGGAAGGCCGGCCGCAGCAGCAGGTCCTCGGGCAGATAGCCGCACAGCGCGAGCTCGGGCGCCAGCGCCACGCGCGCGCCCTGCGTCCATGCGGCGCGGGCGGCATCGGCGATCACACGGGCGTTGCCGTCGAGGTCGCCGACGGTCGGGTTGATCTGCAGCAGTGCGACCCGCACGGGTTCTCGATCAGGCATGGAGTCTGGACAGTCGGGGCGAGGCGGTGAGAGCGGGCGATTATCTCATCGAGGTCCACGAGGGCGTGGGCGCGATCGAGGCGTCCGAGTGGGACGCGCTCGTGTCCGCGCAGGCCTGCGCGACGCCCTTCCTGCGCCACGCCTACCTGCGTGCGCTGGAGGACTCCGGCAGCGTGGGCGACGACACCGGCTGGACGCCCGTCGCGCTGACCGTGCGCGAGCGCCGTGGCGGCCGCGCGCTGGTCGCCGCCGCGCCGGCCTACCTGAAGGCGCACAGCTACGGCGAGTACGTGTTCGACTGGGCCTGGGCCGACGCCTACCACCGCCACGGCCTCGACTACTACCCGAAGCTGGTCGTGGCCGTGCCCTTCACGCCGGTGCCCGGCTCGCGCCTGCTCGCGCGAGGCCCCGAGGCACGCGCCCTGCTGCTGCAGGCGCTCGGCACCCTCGCGCGCGAGGCGGACGCGTCGTCGGTGCACGTGCTGTTCGACGACGAGGCCGATGACTCCGCCGCCCGCGCGGCCGGCTGGATGACGCGGCACGGCGTGCAGTTCCACTGGCACAACCGCGGCCAGGCGCCCGGCGAGGACGCGGGTGCCCCGCCCTATGCCGACTTCGGCGACTTCCTCGCCAGCCTGCAGCGCGACAAGCGCAAGAAGATCGCCCAGGAACGGCGCCGCGTCGCCGAGGCCGGGGTGACGTTCCAGACGCTGGAAGGCGCCGCGATCGACGAGGCCGCCTGGGACTTCTTCCACGAGTGCTACTGCAACACCTACGCGGCGCACCACTCGACGCCATACCTCACGCGGGAGTTCTTCGCCCGCATGCAGGCGACGATGCCGGAGCACTGGGTGATGTTCGCGGCCTCGCGCGGCGGGCGGCGGATCGCGTGCTCGCTGGTCGCGGTCGACCCCGCGGCGGGCGTCGCCTACGGCCGCTACTGGGGCGCGCTCGAGGCGATCCCCAACGTCCACTTCGAGGCCTGCTACTACCAGCCGCTCGCGTGGTGCATCGCCAACGGGTTCCGGCGCTTCGAGGGCGGCGCGCAGGGCGAGCACAAGATGGCGCGCGGCCTGATCCCGGTGCGCACGCAGTCGGCGCACTGGGTCGTCGAGCCGGCCTTCGCGCGCGCGATCGGCGCCCACCTCGAGCACGAGGCCGGCGCGATGGCGACCTACCTCGACGAGCTGGACGACCGCTCGCCGTTCCGCCGCGCTCCCCCCGGCTCCAACGCGCCGCCCGCGAACGAACCGCCGGACGCGTCGCCCGGGCGCGCGTGACGCGCATGACAAAGGGCCGCACGCGGCGGCCCTTCCTCGTCGGCGCGGCGGCCCCTCAGCTCTCGCCGTGCGCCTTCTTGTACGCCGCGATGCCGTTGGTGATCTCGGCCTTGGCTTCCTCGGGGCCGGCCCAGCCCTTGACCTTGACCCACTTGTTCGGCTCGAGATCCTTGTAGTGCTCGAAGAAGTGCTGGATCGCCTTCAGGCGCATCTGGTTGATGTCCTCGGGCTTCTTCCAATGCTCGTAGATCGGCAGGATCTTGGTCGTCGGCACGGCCAGCAGCTTGGCGTCGCCGCCCGCTTCGTCGTCCATCTGCAGCACGCCGATCGCGCGGCAGGTCACGACGACGCCCGGCGTCAGCGGGAACGGCGTGATGACCAGCACGTCGACCGGGTCGCCGTCGTCGGACAGGGTCTTCGGGACGTAGCCGTAGTTGCAGGGGTAGTGCATCGCGGTCGTCATGAAGCGGTCGACGAACAGCGCGCCGGACTCCTTGTCGACCTCGTACTTGATCGGATCCGCGTTCATCGGGATCTCGATGATGACGTTGAATTCCTCGGGCGCCTTGGCGCCGGGGTTGACGAGATGCAGGCTCATGGTGTCGAGTGGGCTGAGGGGTCGTTTCTCGGGACTAACCCTGCATTCTAAGGGGCCAGGGAAACCCGAGGTAAACCAGCATGACGACGCGGTGAGCCAGCCGCTAGGATGGATTCGCGACCTCGCGGGTCCGTGAATGAAGCAGTTGTAGGCCGACAGATGTGAGGCGCATCCGATCCACACGACGGGAAGGAGACAACTCTTGATGTCATCGAACTTGGCGCTGGAGATGGCGCTCGCGTGCGGCCTGGTGGCCGTGCTCTACGGGTTCATCCAGCGCAGCTGGATCCTGAGGCAGGACGCGGGCAACCCCCGCATGCAGGAGATCGCGGCGGCCATCCAGCAGGGCGCGGCCGCCTACCTGTCCCGCCAGTACCGCACGATCGCGCTCGTGGGCGTCGTGCTGGCGGTGATCATCGCCTGGCTGCTCGGCCCGATGACGGCCGGCGGCTACGTGCTCGGGGCCGTGCTGTCCGGCGCCTGCGGCTTCATCGGCATGAACGTCTCCGTGCGCGCCAACGTCCGCACCGCGCAGGCGGCCACGGGCGGCATCGCGCCGGCCCTGGACGTCGCGTTCAAGGGCGGCGCGATCACCGGCATGCTCGTGGTGGGCCTCGGCCTGCTGGGGGTCGGCCTGTTCTACTGGTTCATCAGCGGCGGCCACGCCGCCGACCCGGCCACGCTCAAGCCGCTGCTCGGCTTCGCGTTCGGCTCGTCGCTGATCTCGATCTTCGCGCGCCTGGGCGGCGGCATCTTCACCAAGGGCGCGGACGTCGGCGCCGACCTGGTGGGCAAGGTCGAGGCGGGCATCCCCGAGGACGACCCGCGCAACCCGGCCGTGATCGCCGACAACGTGGGCGACAACGTCGGCGACTGCGCCGGCATGGCCGCCGACCTGTTCGAGACCTACGCCGTCACGCTCATCGCCACGATGACGCTGGGCGCCCTCACCATGACGGCGATGGCCGGCTCGGCCGTGGTCTACCCGCTCGCGCTGGGCGGCGTGTCCATCGTCGCGTCCATCATCGGCTGCTTCTTCGTCAAGGCATCGGCGGGCATGAAGAACGTGATGCCGGCGCTGTACAAGGGCCTGGCGGTCGCGGGCATCCTGTCGCTGGTGGCGTTCTTCTTCGTCACGAAGTCGCTCGTGCCCGACGACGCGCTGCAAGGCGGCAACACCGTGATGCGGCTGTTCGGGGCGTGCGTCGTGGGCCTCGTGCTGACCGGCGCGATGGTGTGGATCACCGAGTTCTATACAGGTACCCAGTATGGCCCGGTGCAGCACGTCGCCAAGGCCTCGACGACCGGCCACGGCACCAACATCATCGCTGGCCTCGGCGTGTCGATGAAGTCCACCGCGTGGCCGGTGCTGTTCGTCTGCGTCGCGATCTTCATCGCCTACAAGCTCGCCGGCCTGTACGGCATCGCGGTGGGCGCGACCTCGATGCTGAGCATGGCCGGCATCGTCGTCGCGCTGGACGCCTACGGGCCCATCACCGACAACGCGGGCGGCATCGCCGAGATGGCGGAACTGCCCGAAAGCGTGCGCGACGTCACCGACCCGCTGGACGCGGTCGGCAACACGACCAAGGCGGTGACCAAGGGCTACGCGATCGGCTCGGCCGGCCTGGCCGCGCTGGTGCTGTTCGCCGACTACACGCACGGCCTCGAGGGCCGCGGCATGCACGTCGACTTCGAGCTCGCCGACTTCCGCGTGATCATCGGCCTGTTCATCGGCGGCATGATCCCCTACCTGTTCGGCGCGATGGCGATGGAGGCCGTCGGCCGCGCCGCCGGCTCGGTGGTCGAGGAGGTGCGCCGCCAGTTCCGCGACATCGCGGGCATCATGGAAGGCACCGGCAAGCCCGAATACGGGCGCGCCGTGGACATGCTGACCTCGGCCGCGATCAAGGAGATGGTCGTGCCCTCGCTGTTGCCGGTGATCGCGCCGGTGCTGGTGGGCATGCTGCTCGGGCCGGCGGCGCTCGGCGGCCTGCTGATGGGCACCATCGTCACGGGCCTGTTCGTCGCGATCTCCATGTGCACCGGCGGCGGCGCGTGGGACAACGCCAAGAAGTACATCGAGGACGGCAACTTCGGCGGCAAGGGCAGCGAGGCCCACAAGGCCGCGGTGACCGGCGACACCGTCGGCGACCCGTACAAGGACACGGCAGGCCCGGCCGTCAACCCGCTGATCAAGATCATCAACATCGTCGCGCTGCTGATCGTGCCGCTGCTGCCGGCCGCCGGCGGCGCCGTCGACGCGGCCACCGACCGCCAGATCGCGCCGACCCCGATCGCGGCGCCGCTGCCGGCGCAGGAGGCCTCGCCGCC
>DASVLN010000465.1:0-4699 GCA_036384855.1 Burkholderiaceae bacterium
GCCCGACCGTGCGCTGCACGCCTTCCTCGCCGGCCTGCGCATGGGCAGCGGCAGCGTGGGCGCGCCCGCGCCGGACGCGACCGGCGCCGGGGCGGGCCTGCGCCTGTTCGTGCGCCAGCCGTTCACCGAATCGGGGCAGGCGCAGCAGGCGATCGTCGCGTCGGTGCTGGAGCGCATCCGCGCCCGGGACGGACATCCGACCCGCTTCCAGTACCTCACCGGGTGCCGCGCCGAGAGCGCCGACACCTTCCGCGCCGCGTTCGAGCAGGACACCGGCCGCGCCTTCTCGCCCGAGGCCTTCCGCGCGCACCGCCTGCGCCAGCTCGACCAGGCCGACGTGTTCGTCAACATCCGCGCGGGCATGAGCGAGAGCAGCGCCTTCGAGCTCTCGTACCACGTGTTCCGCGGCGCCTGCACGCCGATCCTGTTCCTGGTCTGGAAGCAGGCGCCGATCAAGACGACGCTGCTGAAGGATCTCGGCTCGTTGTGCGACGTCACCTACCTCGAGTTCGACGACCCGGCCGAGCTCGACGCACCCGTCGCCGAATTCTTCCGCAGCTGCGAGCGCGGACGCCGCAGCGCGCGACCCGTGCTGGCGCGCGCCGGCGCCTGACGCGACCGCATCGACCCGCTTGCCACTTCCCCCGGACCATCATGGCCAACATCAAGATCCGCACCCTCATCATCGCCGTCCTCGGCGCGCTCATGGCCGCCGTCGTCGCCATCGGCGCGCTCGGCCTGTACGGCAGCTGGCGCACGCGCGAGGCCTTCCGCGACGTCGCGCTGCGCGACCGCGAGTCGGAGATCGCCTTCACGAAGATCCGCCTGCTCATGGAGACCAACCGCAGCCAGGTGCTGCAGGCGCTGCAGCACAACCCCGGCTTCGACTGGGCCAAGCTGCACGACCATCCGCTCGGCGTGCACTGGGCGCTGGTCGACCAGGCGACGCACGACATCGACGCGCTGTGGAAGCGGTACTACGGCGGCATCGCGTCGCCGGACGAGAAGAAGCTCGCCGACGCGTGGTTCGACAAGAGCGGCGGCCTGGGCATCCCCGGCGTCCGGTCGGCGGTCGACGCCATGCGCGGCGACCACTGGGACGACGCGGAGCAGGTGCTGATCAAGACGATCAACCCGACCTACCGCGTCGGCACGGGCGCGTCTTCCGAGCTGTCGGCCTTCCTGGTCAAGCGCGGCGAGGCCAACGACGCGGCGGTCGAGGCCGAGACGGCGCGCCTGCGCTGGATCCTGGTCGGATCGGTGCTCGCCTCGTTCGCGCTGGCGGCCGCCGCGATGCGCGCGCTGGTGCGCGGCATCACCGAGCCGCTGCAGCAGGCGATCGCGATCGCGCGGCGCGTGGCCGCGGGCGACCTCGGCTCGCGCATCGAGGCGGAGCACCGCAACGAGCTCGGCGACCTGCTGCGCTCGCTCAAGCTGATGAACGAGAGCCTGGTCACGATCGTGGGCAGCGTCCGCGACAGCAGCGACAGCATCGCCATCGGCGCCGGCCAGATCGCCACCGGCAACGCCGACCTGTCGCAGCGCACCGAGCAGCAGGCCGGCAGCCTGCAGCAGACGGCCTCGTCGATGGAGGAGCTGACCGCCACCGTGCGCGCCAACGCCGACGCGGCGCAGGCCGCGGAAAAGCTCGCGCGCTCGGCCAGCGACGTGGCGGCGCGCGGCGGCGCGACCGTCGCGACCGTCGTCTCGACGATGGACGAGATCAACGCGTCGTCGAAGAAGATCGCCGACATCATCGGCGTCATCGACGGCATCGCGTTCCAGACCAACATCCTGGCGCTCAACGCCGCGGTCGAGGCCGCGCGCGCGGGCGAGCAGGGCCGCGGCTTCGCCGTCGTGGCGGGCGAGGTGCGCAGCCTCGCCCAGCGCAGCGCGCAGGCGGCGCGCGAGATCAAGGCGCTGATCGCCGCCAGCGTCGAGAAGGTCGAGACCGGCAGCCGCCAGGTCGACGAGGCGGGCCGCACGATGGAGGCCATCGTCGACCAGGTGCATCGCGTCAGCCACCTCATCGCCGAGATCAGCTCCGCGACCAGCGAGCAGTCCGGCGGGCTCGGCCAGGTCGGCGACGCGGTCTCGCAGCTCGATCGCGTGACGCAGCAGAACGCGGCGCTCGTCGAGCAGTCCGCCGCGGCGGCCGAGAGCCTGAAGCAGCAGGCCGCGCGCCTGGTCGGCGCGGTGGCGGCGTTCAAGGTCGCCTGAGGGCGGCCACGCGCGGGCGCGCGCGGCCTCGGGTCAGTCCTCGAGCTGCGACAGGTCGCGCACCGCGCCCTTGTCGGCCGACATCACGAGCTTCGCGTAGGCCTTGAGCGCGGCCGAGACCTTGCGCGGGCGCGGCTTCGCGGGCTTCCAGCCCCGGGCGTCCTGCTCGATGCGGCGGCGGGCGAGTTCCTCGTCCGAGACCAGCACGTCGATCGTGCGATTCGGGATGTCGATGCGGATGCGGTCGCCGTCGCGCACCAGGCCGATCGCGCCGCCGGCGGCGGCTTCCGGCGAGCAGTGGCCGATCGACAGCCCCGACGTGCCGCCCGAGAAGCGGCCGTCGGTCAGCAGCGCGCAGGCCTTGCCCAGGCCCTTGGACTTGATGTAGCTCGTCGGGTAGAGCATCTCCTGCATGCCCGGCCCGCCCTTGGGGCCCTCGTAGCGGACGATCACGACGTCGCCCGCCTTCACCCTGTCGGCCAGGATGTTCTCGACCGCCTCGTCCTGCGACTCGGTGACGTGGGCCGTGCCCTCGAAGACGAGGATGCTGTCGTCGACGCCGGCGGTCTTGACGACGCAGCCGTCGCGGGCGATGTTGCCGGTCAGCACGGCCAGGCCGCCTTCCTTCGAGTAGGCGTGCTCGTAGGAGCGGATGCACCCCTCGGCGCGGTCGAGGTCCAGGTCGGGCCAGCGCGTGGCCTGGCTGAAGGCGACCTGGGTCGGGATGCCCGCGGGGCCCGCGCGGTAGAAGGTGCGCACCGCCTCGTCCTGCGTGCGGACGACGTCCCAGGCGTCGAGCGCGTCCTTCATGGTCGGCGCGTGCACGGTGGGCACGCCCGTGTGCAGCTTGCCGGCGCGATCGAGCTCGCCCAGGATCGCCATGATGCCGCCGGCGCGGTGCACGTCCTCGATGTGGTACTTGTTGGTGTTGGGCGCGACCTTGCACAGCTGCGGCACGGTGCGCGAGAGGCGGTCGATGTCGCCCATCGTGAACGGGATCTGCGCCTCCTGCGCGATCGCGAGCAGGTGCAGGATGGTGTTGGTCGAGCCGCCCATCGCGATGTCCAGCGTCATCGCGTTCTCGAACGCCTCGAAGCCCACCGAGCGCGGCAGCACGCGCGCGTCCTCCTGCTCGTACCAGCGCTTCGTCAGCTCCACCACGAGGCGGCCGGCGCGCCTGAACAGCTGCTCGCGGTCGGCATGCGTCGCGACGACGGTGCCGTTGCCCGGCAGCGCGAGCCCCAGCGCCTCGGCCAGGCAGTTCATCGAGTTGGCCGTGAACATGCCCGAGCACGAGCCGCAGGTCGGGCAGGCCGAGCGCTCCACCTCGGCGACGTCGGCGTCGCTCATGCGGCTGTCGGCGGCCATCACCATCGCGTCGATCAGGTCGAGCTTCTTCAACTGCACGGTGGACGTGCCGGGCACTGCCAGGCGCGCCTTGCCGGCCTCCATCGGGCCGCCCGAGACGAACACCACGGGGATGTTCACCCGCATGGCGGCCATCAGCATCCCGGGCGTGATCTTGTCGCAGTTGGAGATGCACACCATCGCGTCGGCGCAGTGCGCGTTGACCATGTACTCCACCGAGTCCGCGATCACCTCGCGGCTGGGCAGCGAGTACAGCATGCCGTCGTGGCCCATCGCGATGCCGTCGTCGACGGCGATCGTGTTGAACTCCTTGGCGACGCCGCCGGCGGCCTCGATCTCGCGCGCGACGAGCTGGCCGAGGTCCTTCAGGTGCACGTGCCCGGGCACGAACTGCGTGAACGAGTTGACCACGGCGACGATCGGCTTGGAGAAGTCGTCGTCCTTCATGCCGGTGGCGCGCCACAGGGAACGCGCGCCCGCCATGTTGCGGCCGGAGGTGGAGGTCTTGGAGCGGTATGCGGGCATCGGTTGGCTTCGAGGAGGAGGATCGCGAAACGGAGGGACGGGCCGCGGGATGGGGCCCTCGCGCGCCCGTGCGAACAACCTCTTGAGCCGTGCCCTGGGCAGACAGGGGGCGATTATCGCCCGCGCGGGCGGCCCGCGCAGGCCTGGGGTTCACAGCGTGGATCGCACCGGCACGGAGACCGCCGCGGCGCTTCGCTCGAACGGCCGCGCGGGCGTGGCGCCCTGCGGGTTCGTCTCGACGCTCCCGGGCCTATCCGGACGGCAGGCGTGCGTGCTCGCGCGCGTACCGCGCCGGCGGCACGCCGACGTGGCGCGCGAAGGCGACGCTGAAGGTGCTCGCGGAGCTGTAGCCGACGCGCTCGGCGACCTCGGTCACGGTGCTGCCGCGGCGTCGCAGCTGCTCCTTGGCGAGCGCCATGCGCCAGGCGAGCAGGTAGGCCATCGGCGCGACGCCGACGGCGCGGTTGAAGCGCTCGAAGAAGGTCGAGCGCGAGAGCGCCGCCTCGCGCGCGAGCCGCTCCACCGTCCAGGGCTCGGCGGGGCGCTCGTGCAGGCGGCGGATCGCGCCGGCGAGGCGCTCGTCGGC
>DASVLN010000466.1:0-9723 GCA_036384855.1 Burkholderiaceae bacterium
CTGGGCTTCGGCCTGATCTGGCACATCTGGTGGCTGGCCGTCGTCGGCTTCGTCGGCATGATCGCCGCCTTCGTCGTGCGCTCGTTCGACGACGACGTGGACTACTACGTGCCGGCCGCCGAGGTCGCGCGCATCGAGAACCGACGGGCGGCAGGCGATGATCCCTTGGCGTCGAATTCGCTTGCCGCCACCGAGTCCATGGCCAACCGAGTCACGCCAGCATGACCGACCAGACAGCGAATCCCGACGAGTCGACCCCTCGCTACCGCAGCGGCGCGGTCGCGCGGATGATCCGGATGCCGGTTTCCACCTTGAGGGTCTGGGAGCGCCGCTACGGCGTCGTGAAGCCCGCGGTCTCGGCGTCCGGCCACCGGCTGTACTCGGCTCGGGACGTGCGCCGGCTGGCGCAGATCAAGCAGCTGACCGAGACCGGACATGCCATCGGCTCGATCGCGGCGTTGAGCGACGAGGCGTTGCGCGAGGTGGCATCCACGCACGCGACCTCGTTGACCCTGCACGGCGCGGCTCCGGCGCCCATGGCCAGCCTGCCGCCATGGCGGGTCGTCGTCGTCGGCCAGGCCCTGGCACGCCGGCTGCAGGGACGCGCGCTGGTGCACGGGATCGGGCGCCCCGTGCACGTCGTCGCCGTTCATGACGATCTCGCGCAGGCCGCCGCGGCATCGCCGGGCGGACCCGTCGACGCGCTGCTGCTGCACACGCCGGGGATAGACGCTTCGACCCTGCCGCAGGCCGAAGCCGCGATCGCGCGCCTCGGCGCGCAGCATGCGGCGATGCTGTACGGTCATGGCACCACGACCGCCTGCGCGGAGATCGCCGCGGCCGGGGTCAAGCTGCTTCGCGATGCCCAGGACGACCGTGCGCTGGCCATCTGGCTCAAGACCGTGGCCGACGATTTCCCCGACGAGCGGCCCGGCGCACCGCACGCCTTCGTGGCGCCCGAATTCGCGCTCGCGGCGGACGCGCGCATCCCGCCGCGACGCTACGACGATGCGGCGCTGGCGGACTTCGCCGGCTTGTCGTCGACGATCGCCTGCGAGTGCCCTCGCCACGTCGCGGAGCTGCTGATGCGGCTGTCGCACTTCGAGGTCTACAGCGCCGATTGCGAGGCACGAAGCCCGGCGGACGCCGCGCTCCACGCCTACCTCGGCCGCGTCGCCGGCGCGGCGCGCAGCCTGCTCGAATCGGCGCTGGAGCGCATCGCGATCCACGAGGGGCTGCTGCGACCCCGCTGAGGCGGAGCGGCGACGTCTTCGCGGCGTGTACGCCGGCTGACGGGGCTCCACGCGACAGGAGCACCCGCGCAAATCCAAGTCGGGCGCAAGTGCGTAATCCCAGGGAATCTCCCCTTCCGATCTCCCATCGCCCGCCGCCCGCGGCCGCCGTTCCTCGACAGGAGCCCGATATGCCGATTCCGCCGCGTCACCTGGCGCCTGCCATGGCCGCACTGCTCGCATGCTTCCTGGCGCTGGACGCCTGCTGGCTCACCTTCGTCGGCCCTCATCTGTACCGCCCGGCGCTCGACGCGATCCTCGCGCCGAGGGTCGACGGGCTCGCGGCCGTGCTGTTCTACCTCGTGTATTTCCTGGGTCTCGCCGTGTTCGTGGTGGCGCCGGAGCTGGCCCAGCGTCGTCCCGATCGAGCACTGGCGAGGGGCGCGCTCTTCGGCCTCGTGGCGTATGGCACCTATGACCTGACCAACCAGGCGACGCTGTCCGCATGGTCGTGGAGCATCACGGCGGCCGATCTCTCGTGGGGGGCGATCGTCAGCGGTGCATCGTCGTGGGCGGCGGTCCGGACTTCCGTCGGGCCGCGAGGGCTTCGCTAGGCTCGCCCACGCCATGGCGACGACGCACGGCTCCGAGGAGCGCCCGGCGACGAGCACGCCGCTGCGCCGGCTCGTCATCGTGCTGGGCGATCAGCTCGACATCGACTCGAGCGCCTTCGACGGCTTCGATCGGGATCGCGACGCGGTGCTCATGGCCGAAGTGCAGGAGGAATCCACGCACGTCTGGTCGAGCCGCATCCGGATCGCCCTGTTCCTCGCGGCCATGCGGCACTTCGCGGAGGTTCTACGGTCGCGCCGGCGGCGCGTCGAATACGTCGCGCTGGACGCGCCCGGCAACTCGGGCAGCCTGGCCGCCGAGGTGCGGCGTGCCGTCCTCCGAGGGCGACCCGAGCGGCTCGTGGTGACCGCGCCCGGCGACTGGCGCGTCCTCAAGGCCCTGCGGGACGCCGCCAGCGATTGCGACGTGCCGCTGGAGGTGCGCGACGACCGTCACTTCTTCGGCACGGTACGCGAGTTCCGGAGCTACGCGCGGGGCCGCAAGTCCCTGCGGATGGAGAGCTTCTACCGCCAGCTGCGCGAGCGGCACGGCATCCTGTTGGTCGACGGCAAGCCGGCGGGCGGTCGCTGGAATTTCGACACGGACAACCGGGCGCCGTTCGGCACCGGCGGCCCGCCAGGGCGGCCGCCGCCGGTGCGCCGGGAGCCGGACCGCATCACTCGGGACGTCCTGGCGCTCGTCTCCGAGCGCTTCCCCGATCATCCCGGGTCGCTGGACGACTTCGGATGGCCCGTGACGAGGCCGCAGGCCCTCGCGGCCCTGGAGACCTTCGTCGCGCAGCGCTTGCCCGACTTCGGCCGATGGCAGGATGCCCTCTGGCCTGGCGATCCCTGGCTCTGGCATGCGCAGCTCTCCGCCGCGATGAACCTGAAGCTGATCCATCCCAGGGAGGTGGTCGGCCGCGTGGAGGCCGCGTGGCGCGACGGCGCGGTGCCGTTGCCGAGCGCCGAAGGGTTCATCCGCCAGGTCCTCGGCTGGCGGGAGTTCGTGCGCGGCGTCTACTGGACGCGCATGCCCGCCCTGGCCGCCGCCAACGCACTGGACGCCCACGAGCCCCTGCCCTCGTTCTACTGGACGGGCGACACCGAGATGGCGTGCCTGTCCGACGCCTTGCGCCAGACGCTGACCCACGGCTACGCCCACCACATCCAGCGACTCATGGTGACGGGGCTGTTCGCGCTGCTGCTGGGGGTCGAGCCGTCGCAGGTCCATGCGTGGTACCTGGCCGTCTACGTCGATGCGGTCGAATGGGTCGAGATGCCCAACACGCTGTGCATGAGCCAGTACGCCGACGGAGGCTTCATGACCAGCAAGCCCTATGTCGCGAGCGGCCGCTACATCGAGCGCATGAGCAGCGGCGCGTACTGCGCGCGCTGCCCGTACCGGCCGGGCCTGCGGGTCGGGCCGCAAGCGTGTCCCTTCACCACCTTGTACTGGGACTTCCTCTGGCGCCACAGGCAACGCTTCTCCGGTCATCCGCGCCTGGGCCCACAGGTCAGGAACGCGGAGCGTCTCGACCTGCCCGAACGCGAGGCGATCCGTGCGCATGCGGCAACGATACGCGCCGCCACGGCGGCTCGCGCTGAAACCATCCATCGATCCCATGCCCCCTGAGCCGATGAACGCACGCGGGCGACCCGCCGCCCGGCCCGATCGAGACGGAGTGCCGACCGTGGTCGTCCTCGGCGGCACCGGCTTCGTGGGTCGAGCCCTGTGCCGCCAGCTGTCGGCGAGCGGCGATTGGCGCGTCCTCGTGGCGACGCGCGAGGCGACGCGTGGCGACGCGATCTCCATGCTGCGCAACGTGTCCGTCCGGCAGGTCGATCCGCTGAGCGGCTCCGCTCTGCGGCAGCTCGTCGCGTCCGCCGACGCCGTGGTCAACCTCGTCGCCATCCTCCACGGCTCCCCCGGGCAGTTCCACGCCGTGCACGTCGGGCTGCCCGACCTGCTCGGAAAGACGGTGCGCACGCTGGGTGGAAGGCGCGTCGTCCATGTCAGCGCGATCGGCGTCGACCAGCCGCGGGACAGCCTGTACCTGCAGTCCAAGTCCTGGGGCGAGCGGCTCGCGACGGAGGCATGGCCGGAGACGACCGTCCTGCGCCCGTCCGTGATCTTCGGCAAGGAGGACCGGTTCATCAACACCTTCGCGCGCCTGCAGCGCTTCGCGCCGTTCGTTCCGCTCGCCTGCAGCGACGCGCGCTTCCAGCCCGTGTGGGTCGAGGACGTGGCCCGCGCGATCGTCGCCGGCCTGCACCGGCCCGACACCCGGGGGCGCACCTACGAGTGCGCGGGCCCGGACGTGTTGACGCTGCATGAGCTCGTGCGGCGGGCGGGGCAGTGGGCAGGCGTCGCCCGGCCTATCCTTGCGCTGCCGCTGCCAATCGCACGCGCGCAGGCCTGGCTCATGGAGCGACTGCCCGGCGAGCCGCTGATGTCGCGCGACAACCTGCGATCGATGCAGACGCCCAACGTGGCCGCGCCGGGCGCGCCGTCCCTGCGCGATCTCGGCATCGCCGCCCGCTCGCTCGACGACTATCTCTCTCGCGGGTGACATCCCGAACCGCGACCCGTGCAGGCGGGCCGAGCTAACCGGGGTCTTGGTGGAACGGCCCGCGCGTCACGGCGGACGCCTCGGAATGCAGGCTCATGTACCGCCGGGGCGGCAGCCCGAGCACCCGCTTGAACGCCACGTTGAACGCGGCCTCCGACTGGTAGCCGGTCGCGATCGCCACATCCGATGTCCGCGCACCGGGCTCCCCGAGGCGCTTGACCGCCGTCAGCATCCTGAGCGATGCCAGGTAGGCCATGGGCGCGACGCCGACGATCGACTTGAACCGGGTGGCGAACGTGGTCCGGGACATGGCCCCGACCTCGGCCAGCTCCCCGACGGTCCACGCCCGGGCCAGGTCGGCGTGCATCGCGGCCATCACGGCGCCCATCCGGGGATCGGCGAGCGCGAAGAGCCAGCCCGGACGCTCGCCACCCGCTTCGGACAGGTGGAAGCGAAGCACCTTCACCAACGCGATGTGCGCGAGATGCTCCACGATCGCATCGCAGCCGGGTGCGGCGCATCGCAACTCGTCGATCATCTGGTCGAGCGTCGCGCGCAGCGCGGCCCGCGCCTGGGCATCCCGGACCGCCACCACCGGAGGCAGCGCGCCGAGCAGGAAGCGCGACGCATCGGCCTGGAATTCGAAGTGCGCCGCGAACATCGTGCAACGGCCGCCTCCGTTGTAGACGGCGATGGAGCCGTTCGGCCGACCCTCGAAGACGCGCTCCGCCGGGATCGGCGCAAGCCGCAGGTCGCTCGCGAGCGTGAACGGCCGCCCGCTCGGCAGGACGATGCAGTCCCCGGCTCGCAGGAGAAGGGGTTCGGCCACGCCGTCCACGGCCAACCAGCATCGCCCGGCAGCGACGGAATAGAAGAACGCACCTTCATGCGCTGCGAATCCGATCGCGATGTCGCCCCCGACGTCGGTGGCGCCCACGGTGGTGCCGAGCGGGCGCAGGAGCCCTATCACGCTCGAGAGCGGGTCCATGGTATTCGAACGATCGCGAAAAAGATGCGGAGCCCTGAATATAGATCGTTCCAGCGCGTCGCCCTAGAGTCCTCGACGCGCCCGGGCCTTGGACAAGCGAGGCCGGGCGCGTCGCACTCCCTGCATCCCATCCCCGAAGAAAGCCGCCATCACCATGATCAACCATGCCGCCTGGTTGCGCTCGCGGACACAGGCCCTCGCCTTTTCCGAGGCGCCCATGAGCGCGCCGGGTCCGAACGAAGTCCTGATCCGCAATCGCGCCGTCGCCTTGAACCCGTTCGACCGGATCGTGCAGACGCTCGGAGGCCTCGTGACGCCGTGGCTCGACTATCCGTGCATCCTCGGCTCCGATGTCGCCGGCGAAGTCGTCGCGGTCGGCACCGGCGTCTCCCGCTTCAAGCCGGGGGATCGTGTCGCCGGTCTCGCCCTGGGCGTCGACAAGGTGTCCAACCGACCCGCGGAAGGGGCGTTCCAGCACTACGTCCTCCTGCGCGAGGACGCCACGACGGCCATTCCCGAGGCGATGTCGTTCGAGCGCGCCGCCGTGCTGCCGCTCGCGATCGCCACCGCCGCCAGCGGCCTGTTCCTGGCGGACCAGCTGGGCCTCGAGCGGCCCCGCCATCCGGCGTCCGGCCGGCGGGACGGCACCGTGATCGTGTGGGGCGGCTCGACCAGCGTGGGCAGCTGCGCCATCCAGCTCGCCAGGGCCGCCGGCTACGACGTGGCGACCACGGCCTCGCCGCGCAACTTCGAGCATGTGCGTCGCCTCGGCGCCTCGCTGGCCTTCGACTATCGCGATCCCGCGGTCATGGCGCACATGACCGACGCGCTGCGTGGACGGCAGGTCGTGGGCGCCCTCGCCATCGGTGCGGGATCCGGCAAGGCGTGCATCGAGCTCGTGCGTCGCGCGGGCGGCCGCAGGATCGTGTCGATGGCCAGTGCCCCGCTGCCGCTCGACGGCGCGCCGCTCGGCAGCCAGCGGGCCTGGAAGCTCGCGACACTGCCTCGCCTGGCGCTGGGATTCGCGGGGCTGGCCCTTCGCGCACGCCTCGCCGGCGTGACGGTGCGTTCCCTCTGGGGCACGGCCCTCGTCAAGGATGAGCTGGGACGCCACATCTTCCGCGACTTCCTCGGGCCCGCGCTGGCGCAGGGCGTCGTGGTGCCCGCGCCGGAGCCGCTCGTCAGCGGCCATGACCTTCGCGACATCCCCGCCGCCATGGAGCTCCTGCGCCGGGGTGTCTCGGCCAGGAAGATCGTGGTCGCGCTCGGGTGACGGCGCTCGCCGCGAGACCGCCACGGTCGCGCGCGGGCATGGGTCGCGCAGAGATCCAAGCGGGCCGCCCGATCGTAAGCCCGGGATCGACCGCGCGTCGCAGGTCGAACCCACCGCACCGGGGAGCATTGCATGCGAATCCGAACCATCCTGTCGAGCGCGATCATCGCCATGCTGGCGGCGTGCGCGACCGTGCCCGACACCGCGCCGCCGCTGACGCTGGCAACGCACGTCGACCTGCCCCGGTTCATGGGCGACTGGTACGTGATCGCCAGCATCCCGACGATCTTCGAGGACGGCGCGCACAACGCGAAGGACACGTACGCGCTGCGGCCGGACGGGACGATCGCGACGACGTTCACGTTCAACGCGGGTGCGCCCGACGGGCCCGTCAAGCACTACGAATCGATCGGGCACGTCCTCGACCGGTCGTCGAACGCCGTCTGGGGACAGCGCTACATCTGGCCGTTCCAGGCCGACTACCGGATCTCCTATGTCTCGCCGGAGTACGACGTGACCGTCGTCACGCGCGCCAAGCGCGACCATGTCTGGATCATGGCGCGCGCACCGTCCCTGCCCGACGCGCAATTGGCTCGCCTCACCGCGTTCGTGGCATCCCAAGGGTACGATGTCGCCAAGTTGAGGCGCGTCCCGCAAATCGGCGCGCAGTAGTCGGCACCCAGCAGTCGACGGACCGCCGGCTGCCGCCGGTGTTCGCCAGCGAGCGACCGCGGGATCAGCCCCGCGGGCCGGCGCGCCCGGCATCGAACGGCGCGAAGATCTCCACCAGCCAGTCCGAGAACGCGCGCAGCTTGGCGCTCAAGTGCCGTGCGCTGGGATGGACCAGGTGCAGGGGCTGGTGCGGACGCGACCAGTCCTCGAGCACGGACTTCAGGGCGCCGCTTCGGATCAGCGGGTCGACCATGAATCGGAACGTCTGGCCGACGCCGAGGCCGGCGAGCAGCGCCGTGACGTGCGCCGTGCTCTCGTTCACGCCGACGTCGGCCTGGGGCTCGATGACGAGCTTGTCGCCGCCCTTCTGGAAGTGCAGCGGAAACGGACGGCCTGTCAGCGACGAGAAGTAGCTGGCGACGACATGTCCGCGGGCCCGGTGCGCATCGCCGCCGCGCCTGCCGGCCGCCAGCTCCGCGGGATGAGCGGGAATTCCCCGCGCGCCGAGGTAGACCGGGCTCGCGCAGGTCACCCACGCCAGATCGGCGAGGCGGCGGGCCACGAGCGAGGTGTCGGCCAGCGTGCCCGATCGGATGACGCAGTCGACGTTGTCGCCGATCAGGTCCACGGGCCGGTCGTTGACGCCCAGCTCCAGCGCGATGTCGGGATAGCGGGCGCGAAAGCCGGGCAGCGCGGGGATCAGGATCACGTTGGCGATCGAGGAGCCGACGTCCACCCGCAGCCGTCCGCGCAGGCGCACGCGGGCGCTGGCGGCCTGGGCGTCCATCTCGTCGACCTCGACCAGCAGCCGCGCCGCACGCTCGTAGTAGGCCGCCCCTTCCTGCGTGAGGCTGACGCGGCGGGTCGTGCGCTGAAGGAGCTTGGTGCCCAGATGGCTCTCCAGGTCCTGCACCAGCTTCGTGACGGTGGGCCGCGGAATCGCCAGCGTGTCGGCGGCTCGGGCGAAGGCGCCGGTCTCGGCGATGCGCGCGAACACGCGGAGGGCAAGAAGCTGGTCCATCCCCGATTATTCATCGACATGAATTAAGTTGTCCGATTCGGCGGCTTTATTCGTATCACGGAACAACCTATCGTGCAGTCACCCCATCAACTTCCTGGAGCAACGACATGAGCCAGCAACTCACGGACAAGATCGCCGTCATCACCGGAGCCACCACGGGCATCGGCCTGGCGACGGCCAAGGCATTCGCCCGCGAAGGCGCGACCGTCTTCATCACGGGCCGCCGCCAGGCCGAGCTCGACGCGGCGGTCGCAGCGATCGGCCCGAGCGCGACCGGCGTGCGCGCCGACTCGTCCCGCATGGAGGACCTGGATGCGCTCTTCGACCTCGTGCGCCGCCGCCACGGCCGCATCGACGTCCTGTTCGCGAACGCCGGCGGCGGCTCGATGCTGCCGCTGGGCCAGATCACGGAGGAACACTTCGACGACATCTTCGGTCGCAACGTCAAGGGCGTCCTGTTCACCGTGCAGAAGGCGCTGCCGCTGCTGGCCACGGGGGCCTCGGTGATCCTGACCGGCTCGACGACCAGCATCGAGGGAACGGCGAACTTCAGCGTCTACAGCGCGAGCAAGGCCGCCGTGCGCAATTTCGCCCGCAGCTGGATCCTCGACCTGAAGGATCGCGGGATCCGGGTGAACACGATCGCCCCCGGTGCGACCGAGACGCCGGGTCTGGTCGAGCTCGCCGGATCCGACCGCGCACGGCAGCAGGGCCTGCTGGACCACCTCGCCTCCCGCGTGCCGCTGGGACGAGTGGGCCGCCCGGAGGAGATCGCCAACGCGGCGGTCTTCCTGGCATCGGATGCCTCGAGCTTCGTCAATGGCATCGAGCTGTTCGTCGACGGGGGCCAGGCGCAGGTCTGAGGGCGCCGGCGAGCGTGCGATGCTGTGGCCGCCATGCCCACGAACGTCGTCTTCGGCGCCTTCGACCGCCACAACCTGGGCGACCTGCTGCTCGCGCACGTCGTCGCGGCGCTGCTGCCGCGCGGCGAGCCGCTCGTGTTCGCCGGCCTTGCGGCGCGTGACCTGCGGCCCTTCGGCGGCCACCTGGTCGAGCCGCTGCACGCGCTGCGCGACGATCCGCGCCTGCGCGGCGCGCGGCTGGTGCATGCGGGCGGCGAGATCCTCGCCTGCACCGCGCGCCAGGCGGCGACGATGCTGCTGCCGCCGTCCGAGGTCGACGCCACCGTGGCCTCCCTCGATGCGCATCCCGAGCAGGCGTGTGCCTGGCGTCGCGCGATGCTCGGCACGGACGACGAGATGCCCTACGTCGCCGCGCGAGCCGGCCTGCCGGCGCTCGGGCGCGTCGTGTTCGCGGGCGTCGGCGGCGTGACGCTGGACGCCCTGCCGGCCG
>DASVLN010000467.1:0-1529 GCA_036384855.1 Burkholderiaceae bacterium
GGTGCTGCAGGCGCGCCGCGCCCGCGCCGCCGCGCTCGCCGCGGCGCAGGCCGAATCGGCGCTGGCGCGCGCCGAGCTCGCCGTGATCAGCGGCAAGCTCAACCCGCACTTCCTCTTCAACACCCTGAACTCCCTCATCGCGCTGACGCGCAAGGATGCCCGCGCCGCCGAGGACGGGCTGCTGCGCTTCGCCGGCCTGCTGCGCTACGTGCTGGACACCAAGCGCAGCGCCGCCGACCGCGTCGCCCTCGCCGACGAGATCGAGTTCGTGCGCGACTACCTCGCCCTGGAATCGCTGCGCCTGGGCCCGCGGCTGCGCGTGGAATGGGACGTCGACCCGGCCACGCTGGACGACGAGATCCCGCCGCTCAGCCTGCAGCCGCTGGTGGAGAACAGCATCGTGCACGGCGTCGCGCCCCGGGTGCGCGGCGGTGTGGTGCGCATCCGCAGCGGCCGCCGGGGGACGGACGAGCTCGCCCTCAGCGTGGAGGACGACGGCCCCGGCTGCGACCCCGCCGCGCTCGACGAGGACGCGCCGCCCGCGGCGCGCCGCGGCATCGGCCTGGCGTCGCTGCGGCGTCGCTTCGCCCTCGACTACGACGGCCGCGCCCGCCTCGACGTGCGCACCGCCCCCGGCGCGGGCTTCCGCGTCGACCTCCGGATCCCGCTATGACCGAACGAACCAGGGTATTGATCGCCGAGGACGAACCGCTCGCGGCCGAGTCGCTCGCCGACTGGGTGGCCGCGCTGCCGCGGCTCGAGCTGCTGGAGACCTGCGCCGACGGCGAGACCGCGCTCGAACGCATCCGCGCGCTGCGGCCGGGCCTGGTGCTGATGGACATCCAGATGCCCGGCCTCACCGGCCTGCAGGTGCTGCGCGCCCTCGCGCAGGACGAGGGCCCGCGCCCGGCGGTGATCTTCACCACGGCCTACGACGAGCACGCCCTCGCCGCCTTCGAGCTGCATGCGGTCGACTACCTGCTCAAGCCGTTCTCGTACGAGCGCTTCGTCGAGGCGGTGGAGCATGCGCTGCAGGCGCGCGCCGCGGCCCCCGGCGGCGTCGGGCTGGACGAGGCGCTGGGAGCGGCCTCGGCGGCGCTCGCGCCGGCCGCCGCGCAGCCGCTGGCGCGCATCCTGGTGCGCGACCAGGGCCGGATCTTCCCCATCCAGGTCGACGCCATCGAGTACCTGCGCTCGGACACCAAGTACACCGCGCTCGTGAGCCGCGGCCGCAGCTTCCTCGTGCGGCTGCCGATCAACGCGTTCGAGCAGCGGCTCGACCCGGCGCGTTTCCTGAAGCTGCACCGCAGCTGCATCGTCAACCTCGACTTCGTCGACGCGATGACGCCGGACGAGAGCTCGCAACTCGTCGTGCAGATGCGCGACGGCACGCGCATCACCGCCAACCGGGACGTCTCCCGCAAGCTCAGGGAGCAATCGATATGACGATCCGCACCGAATCGCCCGCCCGCCTGGCGCTGGCCGTCGCGGCCGTGTTCCTCGCCGGCGGCGCGTGCGCGCAGAGATCG
>DASVLN010000468.1:0-4705 GCA_036384855.1 Burkholderiaceae bacterium
GGCGTCGCCGCTCGACTATCCCGTCGCGTCCACGGCCGCCGGCGCCGACGCCGACCTCGGCCTGTGCCGCTCGGGCCGCGCCGGCCTGCCGGTCGACCCCGCCGACTGCGGCCGCTTCCGGGCGCCCACGCTGCGCAACGTCGCGATCCGCGCGAGCTTCTTCCACAACGGCTCGATCGCGTCCCTGCGCGACGCCGTCGCCTTCTACGCCACGCGCGACACCGACCCGGGCCGCTGGTATTCGCGCAACGCCGACGGCAGCGTCCACGTGTACGACGACATCCCCGCCGCGCTGCGGGCGTCGGTCGACCACGGGATCCCGTTCGAGCCGCAGCCCGGCGGCCGGCCGCGCCTGAGCGAGCAGGACGTCGACGACCTCGTGGCGTTCCTGCGGACGCTGACCGACGCGGACGTGCAGGTCCTCGCGAAATGAGCGGCCCTCAGGCGCCCGCCAGCTGGCGCCGCGCGGCCCTGCGCAGCCCGAGCACCGTCGCGCCGATCCCCGCGCAGATCAGCGCCATGCCCGCCAGGTGCCAGGCGTGCAGCGGCTCGCCGAGCACCAGCGACGCGAGCCCCGCGCCGAACAGCGGCATCAGGCTCATCGCCTGGCCCGCGGGGCCGGCGCCTATCGCCGAGACGGCCTCGTTGTAGAGCAGGTACGCGACGCACGACGGGAAGACCGCGACATAGGCGAACGCGCCGAGAGTCGCCGGCGTCCAGGCGATGTGGACGCGTTGCCACTCCGCGGCCGCCAGCGGCAGCATCGCGAGCGCGCCGATCGCGAAGGTGACCGCGAGGAAGGCGAGGGGATGCACGGCGGGGCGGCGCGGCAGCAGCGCGGTGTAGAGCGCCCAGGCGACGCAGCCGCACAGCACGAGGGCGTCGCCGGTGTTGAAGCGCAGCGTGGCGACGGCCGAAGGATCGGCGCGGAAGACGACCAGCGCGACGCCGAAGGTCGACAGCGACACGCCCGCGACCTGCGCCCGCGGCGCCCTCGACTGGCGCAGCAGGACGCCGAACAGCAGCACGAGTGCCGGCACCGTCGCCTGCAGCAGCAGTCCGTTGGTCGCGGTCGTCAGCCGCAGCCCCGAATACAGGAAGCCGTTGAACGCGGCGACGCCCACCAGCCCGAGCAGCAGCACGATGCGCCAGTGCCGTGCCAGCATCGCCCCGTCGGCGGCCACGCGCCTTGCCGCGAAGGGCCCCACCAGGCACAGCGCCCCGGCCCAGCGCGCGAACGCGAGCGTGAACGGCGGGATCGTGTCGCGCACCGCGCGCCCGACGATCGAGTTGCCGGCCCACAGCGCCATCACGACGCACAGCATCGCGTACGCGGTCGCGGTGCCGGCGCGGCGGGAGGACGGGGACGGGCCTTGCATCCGCACGATTCTGGCGAACTGCCGCGGCCGGCGCGGACGTGGGGCCAAGTCGCGCCCCGTTTGCGCACCCCGGAATCGCCCGCGGCGCGCAGGTCCGCCGGGCACGCGCGGCGGCGTTCTCGCGCGACAATGGCGCCCGGCGCGGCCGGCACGGCTCGCGGGGGAGGATGCGATGTTCATCATGTTCGGATGGCGCAAGGAGACGCGCGAGCTGCCCGGCGACCTGCGCTGCCACTGCTACCGGTGCCAGCGGCCGCGCGGGTGGGAGCACTGGAAGGAGACCGAGTGGGTCTCGTTCTTCATGATCAAGACGATTCCGTTCCTGTCCCGCTCGCACGTGGTCTGCGCGGCCTGCCGCGAGAGCTTCGCGATCGACGGCCGGCGGGCGCGGGACCTTGCGGCCGGCCGCGGCCTCCCGGCGCTCGCGGCACACGTGGAAGGGCTGCAACTGGCCGGCAAGACCGAGGTGCAGCGCCGCTTCCTGCTGGCCCAGCGGGAGCACCATCCGCCGCAGTGAAGCGCCTCGGCGGCGGCGCGCGCCCGGCGGCGGTGCGAGGCATCATCGCCCCATGGACGAGACCTACGTCAGCACCGACGTCGAGACCGACGGCCCCATCCCCGGCCCGCATTCCATGCTGAGCCTCGGCTCGGCCGCGTACACGGCGGACAAGCGCCTGCTGGGGACCTTCTCCGCCAATTTGGAGACGCTGCCGGGCGCGAGCCCCCACCCGCAGACCGCCGCGTGGTGGGCGACGCAGCCCGAGGCCTGGGCCGCGTGCCGGCGCGACCTCGAGGCGCCCGAGGCCGCGTTGCGGCGCTACGCTGCCTGGATCGCGACGCTGCCGGGCAGGCCCGTCTTCGTCGCCTATCCGGCGGGCTTCGACTTCCTGTTCGTCTACTGGTACCTGATCCGCTTCACCGGCGCGAGTCCGTTCAGCCACTCGGCGCTGGACATGAAGACCTTCGCGATGGCCGTGCTCGGCACCGGCTACCGCGAGAGCACGAAGAACCGCATGCCCCGGGATTGGTTCGACCCGCTGCCGCATACGCATGTCGCGCTGGACGACGCGATCGAGCAGGGCGCCCTGTTCTGCAACATGCTGGCCGCGAGCAGGAAGCCCGCGGCGTGAAGGCGGCGCGAGACCTCAGCCGATGCGTCCGAGCAGGAGGTACTCCATCAGCGCCTTCTGAACATGCATGCGGTTCTCCGCCTCGTCCCAGACGACCGACTGCGGCCCGTCGATGACGTCGGCGGTGACCTCCTCGCCGCGATGGGCGGGCAGGCAGTGCATGAACAGGGCGTCCGGGCGCGCGACCGCCATCATGCCGGCGTCCACGCGCCATTGCGCGAAGGCCTCCATGCGCTTGGCGTTCTCGGCCTCGTAGCCCATGCTGGTCCAGACGTCGGTCGTCACCAGGTCGGCGTCGCGGCAGGCGTCCAGCGGATGGTCGAACACCTTGACGCAGTCGGCGCGGCGCACGCCGGCCACCTCGGCGTCGATCTCGTAGCCGCTGGGCGTGCTCACGTGCAGCGTGAAGCCGAGGATGTCGGCCGCCTGCAGCCAGGTGTTGGCCATGTTGTTGCCGTCGCCCACCCAGGCCACCGTCTTGCCGGCGATCGCGCCGCGGTGCTCGATGAAGGTGAACAGGTCGGCGAGGATCTGGCAGGGATGGAACTCGTTGGTCAGGCCGTTGATGACCGGCACGCGCGAATGCGCAGCGAAGCGTTCGATCTTGGTCTGCTCGAAGGTGCGGATCATCACCAGGTCGACCATGCGGCTGATGACGCGCGCCGAGTCCTCGATCGGCTCCGCGCGGCCCAGCTGGCTGTCGCCGGTGGTCAGGTTCACGACGGAGCCGCCCATCTGGTACATGCCGGCCTCGAAGCTCACGCGCGTGCGCGTCGAGGCCTTCTCGAAGATCATCGCCAGCGTGCGGTCGACCAGCGGCTGGTACTTCTCGTAGTTCTTGAAGCGCTTCTTGATCTCGCGCGTGCGCTCGAAGAGGTAGGCGTATTCCTCGGCGCGCAGGTCTTTGAACTGCAGGTAGTGCTTCATCAGGCTGTTCCCGGGCTTCATGCCTGCTCCGCCAGGAAGGCCTTCACCACCGGCGCGAGGCGGGCGACGATCTCGTCGGCCTCGGCCGTCGTCAGGATGAGCGCCGGCACGATGCGGATGACGCTGTCGGCGGTGACGCTGATCAGCAGGCCCGCCTCGGCCGCGCGCGTGAGCACCGCGCCGCACGGCCGCGCCAGCTCGACGCCGATCATCAGGCCTTCGCCGCGCACTTCCTTCACGCCGGGCAGGCCGCCCAGCTCGCGCTGCAGCGCGGCCTTCAGGTGCGCGCCGACGCGCGCGGCGTTGTCGATGAGGCCCTCGGACTCGATCAGGCGCAGCGTCTCGACCGCGGCGCGCATCGCGAGCGGGTTGCCGCCGAAGGTCGTGCCGTGGTTGCCGGGCTGCAGCACGTCCTTGGCGCGCTCGCCGGCGAGGAAGGCGCCGACCGGCACGCCCGAGCCCAGCCCCTTGGCGAGCGACATCGCGTCCGGCACGATGCCCGACCACTGGAAGCCGAACCACTTGCCGGTGCGCGCGATGCCGCACTGGATCTCGTCGAGCATCAGCAGCCAGCCGCGCTCGTCGCAGATCGCGCGCAGCTCGCGCAGGTACTCGTGGCGCGCGGGGTTGATGCCGCCTTCGCCCTGCACCGGCTCGAGCATCACCGCGACGACGTCGGGGTTCGACTCGGCGACGGCGCGCACGGCGGCGGCGTCGTTGAAGGGCACGCGCACGAAGCCCTCGACCAGCGGGCCGAAGCCTTCCTGGATCTTCGGGTTGCCGGTGGCCGACAGCGTGGCGAGCGATCGGCCGTGGAAGGCACGCTCGCACACGACGATCTCGGGCCGCGCGACCCCCTTGCCATGGCCGTACTTGCGCGCCAGCTTGATCAGGCCTTCGTTGGCCTCCAGGCCGGTGGAGCAGAAGAACGCGGCCGCCAGGCCCGACCGCTCGCAGAGCATCGCGGCGAGCGTCTCCTGCAGCGGCACCTGGTAATAGTTCGAGCTGTGGATGATCTTGCCGGCCTGGTCGGCGATCGCCGCGACCAGTTGCGGATGGGCATGGCCCAGCGTGTTGACGGCGATGCCGGCCAGCCCGTCGAGATACTCGCGGCCCTCCGTGTCCCAGACGCGGCAGCCGCGGCCGTGCGACAACGCGAACGGCAGGCGGCCGTAGGTGTTCATCACGTGGGGCATCGCGGTGGGCGTGGACATCGGGGGGTGCTCCTGCACAGGTCGGGGACGGAGTGGATGGCCGGGTGGCGCGGCG
>DASVLN010000469.1:0-8638 GCA_036384855.1 Burkholderiaceae bacterium
GCCTCCTGGCACGCCGCGCTCCCGCCCCCGCCGCACACCTCCGCGCGGACGCCGCCGGCGGTCGCTGTGCCGCCGGCGGTAGGCCGGAAAACCATTGTGGCACCGCCCCGTGCCGGGAGCCGAGCGTGCACACCATCGGTAACAAGACCTTGCTCAGGACCGCACGCGCAGGCCGGCGCCCAACGAAAAACGGCCCCGCGGGGCCGTTCGTGGAAGGGTGCGGCGCGCGATCAGTCCCGTGCGTAGATGTCGGTGTCCTTCGTCTCGCGGATGAACAGGGCGCCGACGACGGCGCTCGCCGCCGCGATGCCGACCGGGTACCACAGGCCGTGGAACATGTCGCCGTTCTGCGCGACCATCGCCAGCGTGATCGAGGGCAGCAGGCCGCCGAACCAGCCGTTGCCGATGTGGTAGGGCAGGCTCATCGAGGTGTAGCGGATGCGGGTCGGGAACAGCTCGACCAGCATGGCGGCGATCGGGCCGTAGACCATCGTCACGTAGATCATGAGGATCCACAGCAGGCCCACCATCTCCCACCACTGGCCGCTGAATGCCGCGATCGGCTTCGCCTTGGCAGGGTAGCCGGCGGCCTTCATCGCCGCGGCGACATCCTTCTTGAACGCCGCGATCGCCTTGCCCGAGGCGTCGTCGAACTTGAAGCCGCCGGCGGCCAGCATGCCGCTCGGAGCCGTCAGCGTGGTGCCGCCGATCGTCACCGTGGCCGGCGTGCCAGGCGCGACGGCCTCGTTGTCGTAGCTCGCCGAGTTGGCGGTCAGCGCGCGCTTGGCGATGTCGCACGAGGACAGGAAGTCGATCTCGCGCGCCACCGGGCTGCCCTGGAAGGCGCAGCTGGCGGGATCGGCCTTGACCGTGATCTGCGCGGTGGCCTGCGCCTGCGTCAGCTCGGGATTGCCGACCGCGGCCAGGCCCTTGAAGATCGGGAAGTAGGTCGCCACGGCCAGCGCCATGCCGCCGAGGATGATCCACTTGCGGCCGATGCGGTCGGACAGGCGGCCGAACACGACGAAGAACGGCGTGCCCAGCACCAGCGCGGTGGCGATCATCCACTGCACCGTCGTCGCGTCGATCTTGAGCGAGTTGGTCATGAAGATCATCGCGTAGAACTGGCCCGCGTACCACACGACGCCCTGGCCCGCGACGAGGCCGAAGAGCGCCAGCAGCACGATCTTCAGGTTGCCCCACTTCGTGAACGACTCGGTCAGCGGCGCCTTGGACGTGCGACCTTCCTCCTTCATGCGCTTGAAGGCGGGCGACTCGTTCATCGACAGGCGGATCCACACGCTGATGGCCAGCAGGACGATCGATGCGATGAACGGCGCGCGCCACCAGCCCCAAGGATCCTCGAAGGCTTCCTTGGTGACCATGCCCTTGAAGCCCAGGATCGCGACCAGCGACAGCAGCAGGCCGAGCGTGGCCGTGGTCTGGATCCACGACGTGTACTCGCCACGCTTGCCGTGCGGCGAGTGCTCGGCGACGTAGGTCGCGGCCCCCCCGTACTCGCCGCCGAGCGCCAGGCCCTGCAGCACCCGCAGCAGGATCAGCAGGACGGGCGCCGCGCCGCCGATCTGGGCGTAGGTCGGGATGACGCCGATCACGGCCGTCGACAGGCCCATGATCAGGATCGTGACCAGGAACGTGTACTTGCGCCCGATCATGTCGCCCAGCCGGCCGAAGACCAGCGCGCCGAACGGCCGCACGAAGAAGCCGGCCGCGAACACGAGCAGCGTCGCGATGTAGCCGGCAGTGGGGTCGAGGCCCGTGAAGAAGGCCTTGTTGACGTAGGCGGCGAGCGAGCCGTAGACGAAGAAGTCGTACCACTCGAATACGGTGCCGAGCGATGAGGCGAAGATCACCTTGCGCTCGTCGCCGGTGATGCCCGCGGGTTTCGTGGGCACGCGGCCGCCGCTGCGGACGGGGATGCTGGACATGGCGTGTTGTCTCCTGTGATGCATGACGCCTCCGCCGCACGCGGCCGATGCGAAGCGCCTGTCGCACATCGTCGAAGCGCGCTCTGACCCACGTCTGACGCGGCGCTTATACGAGACTTACAACCCGAGGGATAACGCGGAGAGTTCGTTTCTCATCGTGGGATGGAACCCTGGACACGGGTAAACCCGGCGGCGCGCCGCCGAGGTTGCCGGACGCAGATGGCGTCGAGCGACCACGACCCGGGGAATGTGCCGGCAACCGCCCCCCTTGCGGGGGTGGCAGCAAGCGGTGTCCGTTGGCATCCTGCTGCGTTCCGCACGACGCACCGCGACAGGAATGGCGAATTCAAGAACACCGGGTCCGCAAGGAGTGCCCCGCGCCCTCGGCATCCAGGACGGCACCCTGGCACTCGCACGATCACCTGTCCCGGGCGTGACGGATGTCGCGCGCCGCGCCGTCGGTGGATGGAGCCGCACCGACGTACTGCTCGAAGTGATCCATCGCACGATGAAGCTGGTGCCGGGGCAGGTCGCCGGCAAGCTAGCGGACCTGACCACGCCGACGTCGCTCTCCTTCCTCGCCGGATCGCTAGTGCTGTGGGTCGCGGCGCATGCCTTCGGGCCGGGCGAGGTGATGGACCTGCTGGTACTCGGGGCCGCGATGCTGTTCCTCGGACACGAAGCGTTCGACTTCGGCCAGCATATGGCCCTCTTCGTGTCGAAGACGCTCCACGCGACCGACGAGCGCGACATCGACGATGCTGCGCACCACCTCGCGTCCGCCATCGCCATCGTGGGCATCGACATCCTGCTGGTTATGCTGACCCGCGGCGGCACCAAGGCCTGGAACAATCGGTACCGGCCCACGATCAAGGCTGATCCCACCATGCCGGCGGGCGAGGGTCTGACCTTCAAGTATGGCGATATCGAGTACTCGTCCGCGGGCACCCAGACGCAGCAGCAGCTCGCGCTTTACCACGAGATGGTGCATTCGTTCCTGTCCCCGAAGCTGCGGGCGTTCAGGACCTTGAGGGCCAACCTCGGCATGTTCGGCTACAGAAAGTCGGAATTCCTCCGCTATCTCGAAGAAGCCCTCGCCGAGAGCTACGCGCAACTCCGCGTGCACGGTATCAAGGGGCTGCCGGTCGGCATAAGATTCCCGGTCGTCAATGGATACGTGCGACTCGGCGGCGTCGTAAAGGAGGCTGTGATCGCCGCGGGCGCCGTCGTCGTCCTGATCGGCGGCTTGCGGTACGTCGTCAGCCTGGAGGAATCGTGAGCCGTCCCCCCATCTCGATCGAGGATGCGCGCCGCATCGCCGGCGATCTTGCACGGCAACGTGGCTGGCCCTTCCTCGAACCGGTCGACGTGCACCTGCGCAGGCCGTGGCTGTTCGGCACGGCGCGCTGGAGGGTGTTCTCGAACGCCGAGTGCCGAGGCCAGAACGTCGCCGTCGAGATCGACGCCGAGACCGGTGACATCCTGTCCTGCGGCTACGGCATGCGCTGAGCGCTCAGGCGCCGCCCCGCCGCATCGCGTCGGCCAGCATCTCCATCGAATCCTGGCCCCAGAAGGCCTGGCCGTCGTCGAGGCGGAAGGTCGGCACGCCGAAGACGCCGGCGCGCACGGCGTCCTCGGTGCGGGCGCGCAGTTCGGCCTTGACCTCGTCGCCCTGCGGATCGCGCACCGGCGCGACGGCCTCGACGAGGCGGGCGAGCGCACCGGGTTCGTTGGGATCGCCGCCGTCGCGGGCCCAGGCATGGCGGAAGGCCAGTTCGACGACGCGCCGGTTCGGGTGCTGGCCGGCGGGCACGCTGGCGATCATCAGCCGCAGCAGCGCGAGGGGGTTGAACGGATGGTTGGCCGGCGGCGCGAAGGGCACCCCGTCGCGCGCCGCGATCCAGGCGCACTGGCGGAACAGCCACGCGCGCTTGGGCGCGACGTCCACCGGCGCCGTGTGGCCCCAGGCCTTGAGCAGGCCGGCGAACAGCAGCGGCCTGTACTCGACATGGTGCGACAGCCCCTCCAGCGCCTGCGGCAGGCGCTCGAAGGCGAGGTAGGCGTAGGGCGAGACGACATCGAGGTCGAAGATCACGCGCTGCATCGCGGGCTCCTTTCGCGAAGGGCTCAGCCGGCCGGGCGGCGCGCGGGCAGCTGCCGCCAGACCGCGCGCTTGGCGGCGTCGTCGAGGCGGCTCCAGGCGGCGATCTCGTCGAGCGAGCGCCGGCAGCCGAGGCACAGGCGGTTGGCCGCATCCATCCGGCAGATGTTGACGCACGGCGAGGGCACGGGCGAGCTCGCGAGCGCGCTCGCGAGGCGCGCCTCGAACTCGGGCGTCGACGGCGCGCCGGCGGGGTCGTCGCGCAACACGGGATCGGCCATGGCGCTCACGCCGCGGGCGGCGCCTGCACGACGTCGTGCACGGGCGCGCCGGTCAGGGCGGCGAGTTCGTCGGGCGTCATCGGGAACACGCCGTTCGGATGGCCGGCCGCGGCCCAGACGCGGTCGAAGCGGAACAGCTCCCGGTCGACCAGCACGACCACCGGCGTCGCATGCGCGAGCGGCGAGACGCCGCCGATCGTGAAGCCGGTGCGCGCCTTGACGAAGTCGGCGTCGGCGCGGCCGATCGGGCCGACGATGCCGGCCACCTTCCTTTCGTCGACCCGGCGGTCGCCCGAGGCGACGACCAGGACCGCGACCTCGTCGGCCTTGCGGCGGAACACGACGCTCTTGGCGATCTGGCCGACCTGCACGCCCAGCGCATCGGCCGCCTCCTGCGAGGTGCGCGCCGCGACGTCGAGGAACTGCGGCGCGTGCGGATGGCCGAGGCGCGCGAGCTCGCGCTCGACGCGCTGGAAGCCTTCGGGGCGGTCGGACACCGTCGTCATTCGCCCTGCGCGGCCACCGCCACGCCCCGCTTGGCCAGCAGCGCCCGCGCGACGCGCGAGCCGTTCGGCTTGCCGATGCGCTCGCGGATCCACGCGCCTGCGTCGACCAGCCTGTCGAGGTCGATGCCGGTGGCGATGCCCAGGCCATGCAGCAGGTAGACGACGTCCTCGGTGGCGACGTTGCCGGTCGCGCCCTTCGCGTACGGGCAGCCGCCGAGGCCCGAGACGCTGCAGTCGAAGGTCGAGACGCCCATCAGCAGGCACTCGTAGATGTTGGACAGCGCCTGGCCGTAGGTGTCGTGGAAATGGCCGCTGACTTCCTCGATCGGGTAGACCGCCAGCGCCGCCTCCATCGCGCGGCGCACCTTCAGCGGCGTGCCGACGCCGATCGTGTCCGCGACGCCGACGTGCTGCACGCCGATCCCGTGCATCAGCCGCGCGACCATGCCGACGCGCTCGGGCGACACCTCGCCCTCGTACGGGCAGCCGACCGCGCAGGAGATCGCGCCGCGCACCTTCACCCCCGCGGCGCGCGCCGCCGCGACGACGGGGGCGAAGCGCTCGATCGACTCGGCGATCCCGCAGTTGATGTTCTTCTGGCTGAACGCCTCGCTCGCGGCGCCGAAGACGACGATCTCGTCGGGACGCGTCGCGGCCGCGGCCTCCCAGCCCTTGAGGTTGGGCGTGAGCACCGAGTAGCGCACCCCGCGGCGCCGCTCGATCCCGGCCATCACCTCGGCCGCGTCGGCCATCTGCGGCACCCACTTCGGGCTGACGAAGCTCGTGACCTCGATCTCGCGCAGGCCGGCGTCCTGCAGGCGCCGGACGAGTCCGATCTTGGCCTCGGCGGGCACGGGCGCCGACTCGTTCTGCAGGCCGTCGCGCGGGCCGACGTCGACGATCTTCACGTGGGTGGGCAGGGACATCGCGGGCATTCAGTCGAGAGTGAGGAGCTCGCCGCCTTCGGAGACCTGGTCGCCGGGCGCGAACAGCAGCTCGGCCACGGTGCCGTCGCGCGGGGCGGCGATGGTGTGCTCCATTTTCATCGCTTCGAGCACCGCCAGCGGCTGTCCGGTCTTCACGGCGTCGCCCTTGCCGACGAGGTAGGCCACGACCTTGCCGGGCATCGGCGCGGTCAGGCGACCGGCCTCCTGGTGGCCTTCGCCGGCATGGGCGAGGGCGTCCACGAGCGTCGCCTGCGCGCTGCCGGCGACCGAGAAGACCGAGACCTGCTCGCCGAGCTGGTACACCGACAGCGTGAGCCGGCGCAGCGCCTCGCCGGCCCCGAGCACGACTTCGAAGCGTTCGTCGCCGAGCGGTCGCGAAGCGAACGGGAACTCGGTGCCGGCGACCGCCAGCAGCGCGCCGCCGTCATGGCGCGCGCGCAGTTGCACGTCGAGCGGCTCGCCCTGCCATTCGAGCTCGAAGCGCCGCACCGAGACGCCGTGCATGCGCCAGCCGTCGCGCCGCGACCACGGGTCGGCATCGACGCCCGCATGCTGCAGCGCGAGTGCGCGCGCGACGACGCCGGCCGCCACCTCGACGCGCGAAAGCTCGCCCTGGCCGAACACCCGCGCGCGCTCGCGCTCGATCAGCGCGGTGTCGAGATCCGCGTTCGCGAACGACGGCGTGCGCGCGACGCGGCGCAGGAAGGCGACGTTGTTGACCACGCCCGCGACGTGCGTCTGCGCCAGTGCCGCATCGAGCCGCGCGAGCGCCTGCGCGCGATCCTCGCCCCAGACGATCAGCTTGGCGATCATGGAGTCGTAGTGCGGCGAGATCGCGTCGCCCTCGTCCACGCCCGTGTCCACGCGCACCGCGGCCGGCGGGCGCGCGCCGTCCTGCGACTCGTTGCGGCGGAACTCGACGTGCGCCGGCCAGCGCAGCACCGACAGCGTGCCGGTGGCGGGCAGGAAGCCGGCCTCGGGGTTCTCGGCGCAGATGCGCGCCTCGATCGCGTGGCCGCGGATCGCGAGCTCGCCCTGCAGCGCCGGCAGGCGCTCGCCCGAGGCGACGCGCAGTTGCCACTCGACCAGGTCGTGGCCGGTGATCGCCTCGGTCACCGGGTGCTCGACCTGCAGCCGCGTGTTCATCTCCATGAAGTAGAAGCGGCCGTCCTGCTCGGCGATGAACTCCACCGTCCCGGCGCCGACGTAGCCCACCGCGCGCGCGGCGGCCACCGCGGCCTCGCCCATCTCGCGCCGGCGCTCGGGCGTCATGCCCGGTGCGGGCGCTTCCTCGAGCACCTTCTGGTGGCGCCGCTGCACCGAGCAGTCGCGCTCGAACAGGTAGACGCCGTTGCCGTGGCCGTCGAAGAAGACCTGGATCTCGATGTGGCGCGGGCGCGTGACGTAGCGCTCGACGAGCACGGCGTCGTCGCCGAACGAGTTGATCGCCTCGCGCTTGCACGACGCGAGCGCGGCGTCGAACTCCTCGGCCGCCGACACCGCGCGCATGCCCTTGCCGCCGCCGCCGGCGCTCGCCTTGATCAGCACCGGGTAGCCGATCCGGTCGGCCTCGCGCCTGAGCAGCGCGGGGTCCTGGTCGGCCCCGTGGTAGCCGGGCACCAGCGGGACGCCGGCCTTCTCCATCAGCTGCTTCGATTCGGCCTTCAGGCCCATCGCGCGGATCGCCGACGGCGGCGGGCCGATGAAGGCGAGGCCCGCGTCCGCGCAGGCCTGCGCGAAGTCCTCGTTCTCGCTCAGGAAGCCGTAGCCCGGGTGGATCGCCTGCGCGCCGGTGGCCTTCGCGGCCTCGATGATGCGCTCCCAGCGCAGGTAGCTGTCGCGCGGCGCGGGCTCGCCGATGCGCACCGCCTCGTCGCAGGCCGCGACGTGGCGCGCGCGGGCGTCCGCGTCGGAGTAGACGGCCACGGTCTTCACGCCGAGGCGGCGGGCGGTGGCGGCGACGCGGCAGGCGATCTCGCCGCGGTTGGCGATCAGGATCTTGTCGAACATCAGGCTCTTTCTGCTTGCTGGATTCTCAGCGCCAGGACGGGTCGCGCTTGTTGAGGAAGGCCTGCACGCCCTCCTTGCCCTCGGCGCTGGCGCGGATGTCGGCGATACGTCGTGCCGTATCGGCGCGCAGCTCGGCGTCGATCGCGCGGTGGGCGACGTCCTGCACGAGGCGCTTGCAGGCGCGCACCGCGGCCGGGCCGTTGGCCACGAGCGCGGCGACGATCTCGTCGACCTTCTCGTCGAGTGCGTCGGCCGGCACCACCTCGTGCACGAAGCCGAGCTCGCGGGCGCGTGCGGCGTCGAAGCGCTCGGCGGTCGTGAAATAGCGGCGCGAGGCCTGCTCGCCGAGCGCGCGCACGACGTACGGGCCGATCGTCGCGGGCAGCAGGCCGAGCTTCGCTTCGCTCAGGCAGAAGTTCACGCCCTCCGCGGCGACCAGCACGTCGCACACCGCCGCGAGGCCGACGCCGCCGGCGTACGCGTCGCCGTGGATGCGGCCGACCACCGGCACCGGGCACGACCAGATCGCGTGCAGCATGTCCGCGAGGCCCTGGGCGTCGGCGCGGTTCTGCTCCCAGGTGTAGTCGGCCATCGCGCGCATCCACGCGAGGTCGGCGCCGGCGCAGAACGCCTTGCCGTGGCCGCCCAGCACCACCGCGCGCAGCGTGGCGTCGGCGGCGAACCCCGCGAAGGCGGCCGTCAGCTCGGCGATCACGCCGTCGTTGAACGCGTTGCGCACCTCGGGGCGGTCGAGGAAGACGCGGGCGACGGCACCGTCGCGGCGGATCTGCAAGGTGGCGGTCATGGAGCCCTTCAGTTGGACGGCGCCGGCGCGGGCACCGGC
>DASVLN010000470.1:0-1512 GCA_036384855.1 Burkholderiaceae bacterium
GATCTGGTCGGGCTACGTCGGCGTCGCGGACGTCGATGCCGCGGCCGCCGACGTGATCGGCGCCGGCGGCAAGCTGCTGCGGCCGGTGGCGGCGATCCCGGGCGTCGGCCGCTTCGCCGTCGCCGCCGACCCGCAGGGCGCGAGCTTCATGATCTTCCAGCCCGAGCCCGGCGATCCGCCGGTCATGCCGGCCGCGGGCGCGCCGGGCTCGATCGGCTGGCACGAGCTGCACGCGGTCGACTGGTCCTCCGCGCTCGACTTCTACCGTCGCCTGTTCGGCTGGACGAAGGGCGAGACGATGGACATGGGCCCGAACGGCGTCTACCAGCTGTTCGAGATCGACGGCGTGCCGGCGGGCGCCGTCCTGAACAAGGCGCCCGACCGGCCCGCGCCGGGCTGGGACTTCTACTTCAACGTCGATGCGATCGACGCCGCCGTCGAGCGCCTGCGCGCCGCCGGCGGCGAGCTGCTGAGGGGCCCGCACCAGGTGCCCGGCGGCAGCTGGATCGCGATCGCGCGCGACCCGCAGGGCGCATGCTTCTCGCTGGTGGCGGCCAAGCGATGAGCGCAGCCCATCCGACAGGCTTCCCGATGAACCTGCCCGCCCCGCCGCGCGCCCCGCTGAAGGTCGGCCTCGTCGGCTACGGCTACGCCGGCCGCACCTTCCACGCGCCGCTGATCGCCGCCGTGCCCGGGCTCGCGCTGACCGCGATCGCGAGCTCCGACGCCGCCAAGGTCCACGTCGACTGGCCCGACGTCGCCGTGCACGCGAAGCCGCAGGAGCTCCTCACTCGCACGGACCTCGATCTCGTCGTCATCGCGACGCCCAACGAGACCCACCACCCGCTCGCGCGCGCGGCGCTGCACGCGGGGCTGCACGTCGTGGTGGACAAGCCGTTCACGATCACGCTCGGCGAGGGCCGGGAGCTCGCCGCGCTCGCGCGCGAGCGCGGGCGCGTGCTCTCGGTGTTCCACAACCGGCGCTGGGACGGCGACTTCCTCACCCTGCGCCGGCTCGTGCGGGAGCAGTCGCTGGGCCGCGTCGTCGAGGTGAGCTCGCGCTGGCAGCGCTTCCGTCCGCAGGTGCAGGCGCGCTGGCGCGAGGGCGCGGCACCCGGCGCCGGGCTGTGGTACGACCTCGGGCCGCACCTGGTCGACCAGGCGCTGCAGCTGTTCGGGCCGCCCGAGGGGCTGCAGCTGGTGCACGACCGCACCCGCGACGGCGCCATCGCCGATGACTGGTTCCACGCCCGCCTGCGCTACGACCGCCTGCACGTCGACCTGCACGCGAGCATGCTGGCCGCGGCGTCGGAGCCTCGCTTCGTCGTCCACGGCACCGCGGCGAGCTTCGTCAAGCACGGCCTCGACACGCAGGAGGACGCGCTCAAGCGCGGCGTACGCCCGACCTGGCCCGCCGCCGCCGGCTGGGGCCGGGACCCGGGCCCGGCGACGCTGGTCACGCGCGATCCCGACGGCCGCGCGCAGCGCGTGGAGGTCGCCCTCGCGCCCGGC
>DASVLN010000471.1:0-1628 GCA_036384855.1 Burkholderiaceae bacterium
CGGCTCGGCCACTTCCGCGCCGGCCGGCAGCACCGTCGCGCCCGCGGGATCGAGCAGGCGCCAGCCTGGCCGCAGCGCCCCGCGCGAGACGGGCACGTCCTCGACGAGGATCTCGTAGCCGAAGGATGCGACCTCGCTCGCATGCTCGACGCGCAGGCGCGGGAACACGGGCCCCAGGTCGCCCTCGACCGCCTCCTTCGCGGCGACGAGGCGCAGGTCGAGCACGTGGCGGTCCACGCCGGCGCGCAGGTCGGAGGCGAGCCGCACCACCAGCGGGGCGGCGACGGCATGCGGCGCCTCGGTCTCGCCGTGCGAGATCCAGGCCGGCGTGCGGCGCCATTCGTGCGCGCGCCGCGCCACGAGGCCCGCGGTCACGATGCCGCCCGACAGCAGCGCGAACGCCCACGCCGGGAAGCCCGGCACGAGCAGGAAGCTCGCGAGCGCCAGGCCTGCGATCACGAGCGCGCGCGGATGCGCCATGACCTGGCGCGCGATCTGGTTGGCGAGCTGCGAGTCGCCGCCGCCGGCGTCCACCCGCGTGATGACCACGCCCGCCGCGATCGACACCAGCAGCGACGGGATCTGCGACACCATGCCGTCGCCGACGGTGAGGATGGCGTAGCGGTGCAGCGCGTTGCCCACGCTCATGTCCTTCATCAGGACGCCGATCGCCAGGCCCGCCATGATGTTGACGAGCGCGACGATGATGCTCGCCACCGCGTCGCCCTTGACGAACTTCATGGCACCGTCCATCGCGCCGTGCAGCGCGCTCTCCTGCTCGAGCGCCTGGCGCCGGCGCTGCGCCTCTGCCGAGGACATCGCGCCCGCGCGCACGTCGGCGTCGATGCTCATCTGCTTGCCCGGCATCGCGTCGAGCGCGAACCGCGCCGCCACCTCCGCCACGCGCTCCGCGCCCTTGGCGATCACGACGAACTGCACGATCGCGATGATGAGGAAGACGACGCCGCCGACGACGACGTTGTTGCCCACGATCAGCTTGCCGAACGTGTCGATGATGTGGCCCGCGTTGGCGTGCAGCAGGATGAGCTTGGTCGACGCGATGTTGAGCGCGAGGCGGAACAGCGTCGTGAACAGCAGCAGCGACGGGAACGTCGACAGCGACGACGCCGACGGCACGTACATCGCGACGATGAGCAGCACGAGGCTCGCGGCGAGGTTCGTCGCGATCAGCAGGTCGAGCAGCGGCGTGGGCAGCGGCAGCACGAACAGCACGACCACGAGCACCAGCAGGGCCGCCAGCACGAGGTCGTTGTTGCGCCCGTTTCGCTTTGGCGCAGGGCCGCCGCGGAGGGCGGTAGCGGCGGGGCGGTTCATGTACCTGTGTCCGTATGCACTGTTGGCTTGTGGCTTGTCGGTCACTCTAGGTTCGCGTCCGGAGCCGGACAAGCACGAGAGCTCGTAGTCACGCAAGGTCCATCGAACGGCGCCTACGATTCTTCGTACTTTCCAGCGGCCGCCCTGCTTGGCTACCCTCGCGGCAACGCGGCCGCCGGGTCGCCTCCGACGCCCCGAGCCGCCACGCCGTGAACCTTGCCGACCCGCCCTCCGACCGCCTGCCCGCCACGCACGGCCGCGGTCCGGCCGCCGGGTTCACGGAGCTCGGCGAC
>DASVLN010000472.1:0-3938 GCA_036384855.1 Burkholderiaceae bacterium
GGCCGCGAGCCGGCTGGCGTCGAGGCGGGCGTCGACCAGCGCCAGCGCGCGCGCAGCGCCGACCTCGGTCTCGTCGAGTCGCTGCTCCGCGAGCACGTGGCCCGCGGGCGGGCGGGTGTCCGCGACGAGCTGGCCCACGCGCAGCCGATAGTCGCGCAGCACGCCGCCGCGGCCCTTCTCCTGCACGTCGTGGTGGACGGCGCGCGTGCGCCAGCGCACCAGCGACTTCTCGTCGCGCCAGGTCGACAGCGACAGCAGCCACCCGGGGCGCGTGAGGCTGCGGTAGCGGACGTTGTCGACGAAGCCGTCGACCTGCTCGAGCTCGGGGCGCAGCAGCTTGGCATACCCCAGGTAGGCATCGCCCTGGCGCGGGTCGGGCCGGACTTCGAAGACGACGGCGAACATGGCGGGCCTCCTGGCGGGTGGTCGGAGCCGTGATTTCAGCGCATCGCGTGCCGCAACGCTTCGCCGGCGGACGAAGCGATCCCGCGACGCGCCGCCCGCCGCGCGTCCCGCCCCGGATTCACGCGGGCATCGCGAGGGCGGTCTCGCTCGCCTGGACGCGGTGATGCGCGAGGTCCGGCCAGGGCAGTTCCGCGCGCACGAGGATCGCGCGCCAGATCCGGCGAACCTCCCGCAGCACCGCGGGGTCGTCGCTCTCGTGGAGTCCGTCCGTCAGCGCCGTGCGCTCGTCGAGCGCGCGACAGTGCCAGTAGTCGCGCGCGCGCAGGCCCGGATCGATGCTCACGAAGATGGCCATCGTCGGGACGTCGAAGCCCGCCGCGACGTGGATGGCGGAGCTGTCGGTGCCGATGACGGCGGCGGCGCCCTTCACCCACGCCATGTACTGGTCGAGGTTGCGCGAATGGCGGGAGACGTCATGGTAGCGCGGGTGCGCGATCGGACGGAAGCCGAGCACCGGAATGCCGTAGCGGTCCCAGATGCGGTCGACCATCGCGGCCGCATGTTCGTCGGGCAGCGTTCGCAGGGGCGTGCTCGCCTGGTCGCAAAGCAGGACGTAACGGCGCGTCGACCACGGCGCGGGAATCGAGGGCAGGGGCAGGCGCGACAGCCAGCGATTGGCCTTGGCCGAGGCCGGCACCGCGTCCGCCGCGATGCCCAGGCCGCGAATGAAGAAGTCGACCATCGGCGTGCTGGCGAACGAGGGCCAATACAGGAAGTCGGACAGGTCGACGACGTCGTCCGGCAGGGTCTCCAGCGACCTCGGCAGGTAGGTCACGGGCTCGACGATGTGGCTGGCGAGTTCATAGAGCCGCTCGACGAAGACGGGCGCATGCGGCGTCCGGTACAGGTGGATGCGCAGGGTCGGATGCCGGCGCTTCATCCAGGCGAGGGCGTTCATGCCGATGATCGAGTCGCCGAGCGTGACCCCCATGCCGTTGAGGATGTGCAGCTCGTCGCGCGCAGGCGCACGCCAATCGAAGGGGCGGCGACCCGCATGGCGGACCTCGCGCCGGCGGGACAGGCGGGTCCATCCCGTGCTGGGCGCGCGAAGGTGCGGCAGGTCGTAGGGCAGCCAGACGTTGCCGGCGCCGTCCACCAGGGCTTCGCCTTCGAACGAGGCCGGCTCCTCGGCCAGAGTCTGCGCCATCGATGCTCCCGTGCGGTTCTGCTCTGGCGGCACCGGCGTGAGGCGAATCCCCGGCCGGGCCCCGGAGGGCTTGGACGCATGGTGGACAGCCGTCGTCGAGCGCAGAGGCGGGAACGCGAAGGCGGGGGTCGCCGCGCGAAGCCGCCGAGCGCGACTCACGTCGCTCGCCGCGCCGACGCTGCGCGGCCGTTGCGCAGACAAGCCCACGTCGCGAGCATGCCGCCGTCCTGCGCGATGATCGCGGCCGGCACGCGGCAGCCGCATTCGCCGCAACACGACAGGAGACATGCATGTTGCACACCCTTCGCCTGTTCGCGCTGCTCGCGCTGGCCCTCGCGGCCGGATCGGCCGGCGCCGACGACGTTTCGCGCAGCCACCGTCCGGCGCCGCCCAAGGTCATCCTCGACACCGACTTCAACACGATCAGCGACGACGGCCAGGCGCTGGCGATGCTCGCGCAGCTCGACGCCGCCGGCGCGCTCGACCTGCTGGGCGTCACGGTCGCGACCGGCAACGCGTGGCTCGAGCAGGAGACCTCCGACGCGCTGAAGGCGGTCGAGCGGCTCGGCATCGAGCATTCGATCGGCGTCTACGAGGGCGCGAAGTACCCGCTGCTGCACGACTACGACGCCTACCTCGACGAGGTCGCCACCTTCGGCCCGGCGGTCGACTACGTGGGCGCCTTCTCGAGCCCGCCGCCGACCTCGCCGAGCGACATCGTCCCGCCGCCCGACGGCTTCGCCACGCACACCCGGCCGCAGGCCCAGCACGCGGTCGACTTCATCATCGAGCAGGTGCACCGCCATCCGCACGAGGTCTCGATCCTGGAGATCGCTCCGCCGACCAACCTCGCGATGGCCATCCGCAAGGATCCGACCATCGTGCCGCTGATCAAGCAGATCGTCACGATGGCCGGGCAGATCTACGTCCCGGGCAACGCCTACGACGACGCCGCCGAGTTCAACTGGTGGGCCGATCCCGAGGCCGTGAAGATCGTGCTGCGGGCGCCGATCCCGAGGGTGATCGTGCCGCTCGACCTGACCAACAACGTGCCGCTGACCAAGCCGGTGTACGAGCAGATCGCGAACCACCGGCCCGCGACGCCGATCACCAGGCTCTTCGCCGATGCCTACGCGCCGTTCTTCGGCTCGGCTCCGCCGCCGTACCCGCTGTTCATCTGGGACACGACCGCGCTCGCCTACCTCGTCGACCCGACGTTCGCGACCGCGACGCGCGACCTCTGGGTCGACATGAACACCACGTTCGACGCCAACTACGGCAAGTCCCTCGTGTACGAGTCGAACCCGAAGCCGTCCATCCCGCTGCTGCAGCCCTCGAAGGTGGTGTTCGCGTTCGACACCGCGCGCTTCTACGCGTTCTACGTCGACCTGCTGACCCGGCC
This sequence comes from Burkholderiaceae bacterium, assembly GCA_036384855.1. Taxonomy (GTDB): domain Bacteria; phylum Pseudomonadota; class Gammaproteobacteria; order Burkholderiales; family Burkholderiaceae_C; genus Scleromatobacter. The sequence continues at coordinate 3,015 of DASVLN010000472.1, forward strand.
GGTGCCGGTGCACGACGACCACGACCACGACCACGCGCACGGCGGCGGCGGGCGCTGACGCCGTCGCCGGCAACGGACCGGCGTCATTCCGGCGGGAGGCGCGAGAACCTGAAGTCGCAGTGGCTCGCGCCTGCCGCCAGCGTCTGCGTCCGCACGAGGCGGATACCCCGTGCCGCATAGGCGACGAAGTCGAGCCCGCAGAGGTTGGGCAGCAGTTCCCGGTCGCCGTGCCGGGCCGCGAACTTGCAGAAGCCGCACGCCTTGTAGTCGATGCCGAACTCGAAGTCGTCGCCCGGGCCGGGCTCGACGAAGTCGTAGGCGAAGTCGGCCGGGAACTCGTCGCGATGCGCGGGCGTCGTGCTGCGCGCGGCCTGGGCGCGCACGAGGGCCTGATTCTCGAGGGACATGAACTGGCGTCCCGACGCCAGCCGTTCCTCCTCGGGCGTGGCGAGCAATTGCGCCTGGTAGGCATCGCGCTCGATGTCGCCGATCACTTGCACCGGCACGCCGTGGCGCCGCAGCACGCGGCCGATGGCCATGAAGCCGAGCAGGCGCATGAAGAAGTCGCTCATGCGGTTGGCCGCACCGCCCACGTCGGGCATCTGCGCGAGCACGACGCCGAATTCGTCCATCACCTCGCGCTTGATGCCGTCGATGTCGGGCAGCTGCGCGCGCTCGCGAAGCAGCGGCTCCGCGAGCTCCAGGCGCTGACGCATCGCGGCCTCCATGGCGGCGCGGTGCGATTCGTGGAAGGGGTGGATGCTTTCGGCCATTGGACGCCTCCCGGACGCGGCAGCCTATCGCAAACGCCCTCGGCGTTCCAGCGCGATGCGCCGGCCCGCGAAATGCAAAAAGGCCCGCCGAAGCGGGCCCCTCTCGTCGCGCGCGGGGCGCGGCCGGCGCCGGCCGATCAGCGCTCGCGCT
>DASVLN010000473.1:0-1512 GCA_036384855.1 Burkholderiaceae bacterium
CCGCAAGCGTCGCGCCGGATGACACGACGACGGGATCGTCCTGCGTGAAGCCGCCGGCCGCCGGCCCGGGCGGCGGCGCGTAGTCGGGCCCGGCCGCGCAGCCGGCGAGCACCAGGCCCAGCCCGAGCGCATGCCACCGCCGCCGCACGTCACTCATAGCGCAGCGCCTCGATGGGATCCAGGCGTGCCGCCTTGCGCGCCGGGTAGTAGCCGAAGAAGACGCCGACCGCCGCGGAAAACGCGAACCCGCCCGCGACGGCGGCGGGCGAGACGATGGTCGGCCATTTCGCCACGGCGGCGATGGTCTGCGTGGAGACCGCGCCGACGACGATGCCCGCGACGCCGCCCACGACGCTCATGAACACCGCCTCGGCGAGGAACTGCAGCAGCACCTGCCCGCGCTGGGCGCCGATCGCCATGCGCAAGCCGATCTCGCGCGTGCGCTCGGTCACCGAGACGAGCAGGATGTTCATGATGCCAATGCCGCCCACCAGCAGCGAGATCGACGCCACGACCGCCAGGAGCGCCGCCATCACGCGGCTGCTGCCCTCGGCCGCATCCGCGATCTGGCTCAGGTTGCGGACGTTGAAGTCGGGATCGTCCGTGGCGCGGATGCGGTGCCGGCGCCTCAGGACGGCCGTCACCTCGTCGATCGCGGCCTGCACCTGGCCCGCCGAGGCCGCCTGGACGTAGATCTGGTTCACGTAGCCCGTCAACCGGGGCTGCAGGCCGAAGGGATTGGGCAGGCCCGGGTACGGCGACGCGGCCGCCCCCGCCTGGCTCGGCGCGGCGACGCCGAGGATCTTTCGCTCGCCGGTGCCGAAGGGGATCATGACGAGGTCGTCCTGGTCCTGCCCGTAGGCGGTCTGTCCCTTGGCGGCATACAGCCCGACCACGCGCAGCGGCAGCCCGCGCACCAGCACGGTCGCCCCGACCGGGTTCTCGTCGGCGGCGAAGAGCTGGCGCCGCACGGTCTCGCCGATCACGGCCACCAGCGCGGCCGCGCGATCGTCGTCGTCGGTGAGCGCCCGGCCTTCGGCGACGCGCCAGTGGGTGGTCGGCGGATAGCTCGCCGTCACGGCCTGCACGAGCGTCGTCCAGTTGCGGTCGCGGTACTGCACCTGCCCCGACTGGCGGATCAGGTAGCTCACCGCCTGCGCCTGCGTGGCCTCGCGCATGACGGCCTGGGCGTCGGCGACGGTCAGCGTGGAGGCGCTGCCGAAGCCGCCGCGCACGCCGGCGGAGGTCGTGGCGCCGGGCAGCACGACGAACAGGTTGGTGCCCAGGCTCTCGATCTGCCGGCGCACGGCCTCGTTGGCGCCCTGCCCCACGGCGATCATCGCGATGAGCGCCGCCACGCCGATGAAGACCCCCAGCATCGTGAGCAGCGACCGGGTCTTGTTTCGCAGCAGGGCCTGCAGGGCCGCCAGCGCCACCATCGCCGCGAAGGCCGGCCCGGACGTCCGCCCGCCGGCGGCGTCGGGGCGTTCCCGCGCCGCACCCGAAGGCGCC
>DASVLN010000474.1:0-4434 GCA_036384855.1 Burkholderiaceae bacterium
CCGCGATGCACGTGCACCGGTTGCGGCGCGGGGTCGCCGGTCGCATGGGGGGTATCGGGCGCGGGGGAGGCGGTCATGCGGGCATGGGCGAGGGGGCGCGTCGCGTCGGCAAGGGTCGTGCCGCGCCTTCAGCGATGGCAGGTGGAGCAGTCCGTCATGCGGCGGCGGCTCTCGAGATGCGCCGCGCGCGCGAGCAGGCTCGCCTCGGCCAATGGCGGCCGCGGGGCGTCGAGCCTGAACACCTGCGACGGCGGCCGCAGCCGCGGCGCGGGGTCGCGGTGGCAGTCCAGGCACCATTGCATCTGCAGCGGTCGCGCGCGCCATTCGATGGGCATCTGGTCGACGCGCCCGTGGCATTCGACGCAGGCCACGCCCTTGGCGACGTGCACGCTGTGGTTGAAGAAGACGAAGTCCGGCAGAACGTGCACGCGCGTCCACGGCACGGGCCGGCCGCTGGCCTCGCTCTGGTGCAGCAGCGCGAGCAGCGGCTGGTCGCGGAACAGTTGCGAGTGGCAGCCCAGGCAGGTGCTGGTGGCCGGCATGCCGGCGTTCGCCTCGGTCTCGACCGTCGTGTGGCAGAAGCGGCAGTCGATGCCGTCGTCGGAGACGTGGTGCTTGTGGCTGAACGGGATGGGCTGGGCGATGGGCTCGCCGAGTTGCTCGTAGGCGCGCGCGTGGCGCACCAGCAGCGCGATGCCGGCGACCAGCAGCGCCAGGATCGCGCTCGCCGCGAGCCGCACGACCAGCGCGCCGCGCGGCGTGAAGACCGCGGGCATCAGCGGCGACGTCGCGGCGGGCGCGACGGGCGGGCACAGGAGGAGGCGGCGGGCGTCATCGGCGCGGCAGGCAGGGCGAGCGTGCGCGCTTCGGCAATCAACGTGCTCGCAGCGACGGGCGACGGTGATCGCGACGCGGCCACCGGCGGCCGCGGGGAAAAGAAAACGGGCCCCGCGGGACCCGTCCATGTCACGGCTCGACCGTGGATCAGCGCTGGCGGCGGCGCATCGCCATGAAGCCGAACAGGCCGATGCCGCTGAGCAGCAGCGCGGTGCTGCCAGGTTCCGGCACGCTCGACGGCGGGCCGGACTCGTTGGCGAACAGCTCGAAGTCGTACGCCGACCCCTGATTCACGCCCATGCCCGTGAGTTCCACGTAATAGTTGCCGGCGGCGAGCGAGTGATACACGTTCTCCGTGGCAGTATTGCTGAAAGAGAAGGACTGGCCGACCTGCGTGCCCGAGCCGACGGCGCCCGAGTACAGCGTGAAGGTCGCGTTCTGCAGGCCCACCGAGCGCGACTCGAACTCTTCCGCGTACGCGTCGACGTCGGACCACTGCCCGGTCAGGTTGAAGGTGTAGATGTCGTCCACCGCACCAGGGGTGTGGTACGTGACGTAGGCGACGTCGGCAACGGGGCCGAGCGTGCCCCAGTCGGTGGTGGCCGCACCGGCGCTGGCGGAGCCGAGTGCGAGAGCTGCTGCAGCCAGGGTCAGCGCAATCTTGGGTTTCATGTCGTCATCCTCGAAGTCAGGGGTTTCGGAGGTGACCGGCAAAGGACCGATCGCGGCCATGTCGGCAAGCCACGGTCCCGCCCTGCTGCACTGCAACAAACGCTTGCAATCCTTTCAGAACGCCGGACCGGCGTCACGCGACGGTCGCGCGGGCGCCTCGGCGGCCAGGGCGGGTGGCCGGCCTGCGGTCGAGCATCTTGATACCTAACGGGGTATGCTGACGACGCCGGCATGCGGCATACCCGAACCCGTTCCGGGCAAGCGCGCACCGGTTCGGGGCGAGGCGCTCGAACGCGGATGCCGCAGGCGCCGCCCGTCGTCTCCCGCGGTGCTCAGATCAGCCCGGCCTCCATCAGCTCGCTCTTCAGGTAGGCGTAGAAGATCGGCGCTGCCACCAGCCCGGGGATGCCGAACATCGCCTCCATCGCCATCATCGCGAGCAGCAGCTCCCAGATCTGCGACTTGATCCGCGAGCCCACGATGCGCGCGCCCAGGAAGTACTCCAGCTTGTGGATCACGACCAGGAAGACGAGCGACGCGACCGCCACCGCGGGCGAGTGCGCGAGGCTCACGATCACCACGATGCTGTTGGAGATCAGGTTGCCGACGATGGGCAGCAGGCCGACGACGAACGTGGCGCCGATCATCGTCTTGGTCAGCGGCAGGCGGATGCCGAACGCGCTCAGGCCGATGAGCAGGTAGGCCGCGAGGAAGCACGTGTTGACGAACGAGATCGACAGCTGCGACAGCGCGACGCGGCGGAAGGCGGTCGCGAAGCGCTCGATGCGTGCGGTCAGCGCGAGCGCGAGCGGGCCGCGCGGGGTGTGCGGGTCGACCTCGCGCAGCGACAGCACCGCGCCGATCACGAGCGCGATGATGGTCTCGGCGATCGTCACCAGCGTGTGGGCGCCGATCATCTGCAGCTCGGCGACATGGCCGCGCAGCCACTCGATCGCCGACTGCTGCAGGGCCGCGATGTCGTCGGGCATGTAGGCCGCGAGGAAGGGCGGGATGCCGGCGCGCACCTGGTCGAGGATCTCCGAGACCTTGGCCAGCAGCTTGGGCAGGTTCTGGGCGTCGTGGCGGAAGAACGTGATCAACGCGAACACGCCGCCGCAGATCGCGCCGACGATGACGGCGGCATACAGCGCGACCACGATCACCTTCGCGCGCTTGGTGCGGAAGAAGCGCTGCGCGCGCGGGGCGACCGACTGCACCAGCTCGTGCACCAGCATCCCCGCGAGCAGCGGCACGAGCAGGTGCAGCGCGAGCACGCCCACCAGCGCGAGGCCGGCCAGGATGTAGGAGGCGATGCGGACGCGGTGGTCCCGGGGCGAGGGGTGCATGGTGGCCTGGTGGAGTGGCGTTGCCGCGTTGGAGGGGCGGTGGACGTGAAAGTGCCGCCGGCCGGGCCGGTCAGACGCGCGCCTTGCCGAGGTAGGTGTCGATCACGCGCGGGTCGGCGGCGAGCTGGGCCGCCGGGCCCGACAGCGCGATCGCGCCGGTCTCGAGCACGTAGGCGTGGTCCGCCACGGCCATGGCGGCGCGCGCGTTCTGCTCGATCAGCAGGATGGTGACCCCGGTCGCGCGGAGGCGTTCGATGATGGCGAAGATGTCGCGCACGACCAGCGGCGCGAGGCCGAGGCTCGGCTCGTCGAGCATCAGCAACCGCGGCGAGCCCATCAGCGCGCGGCCGATGGCGAGCATCTGGCGCTCGCCGCCCGACAGCGTGCCGGCGGCCTGGGCCTGGCGCTCGTGCAGGCGCGGGAAGAGGGCGTAGATCTCGTCCAGGCGCGCGCGGCGCTGGGCGAGCGGCTCCCTGCGCCGGCGATAGCCACCGAGGAGCAGGTTGTCGGCGACGGGCATCGTCGCGAACAGGGCGCGTGTCTCGGGCACGAGCGCGATGCCCTGCGCGACGCGTTCCTCCAGCGTCAGGCGCTGCGCGGGCCGGCCGTCGAAGCGGATCTCGCCGCGCGCCGGCAGCACGCCCATCAGCGCGTTCAGCAGCGTGCTCTTGCCCGCGCCGTTGGGCCCGACCACCGCGACCACGCTGCCCCGCGCGGCGCGCAGCGCGAGGCCCGAGAGCACTTCGGCGCGGCCGTAGCCGGCATGCAGCCCCTCGACCTCGAGCAGGATGTCGTCCGGGGCCATCAGTGCTCCACCCCGAGGTAGGCGGCGCGCACCGCCGGATCCTCGCGCACGGCGTCGGGCGGGCCCTCGGTCAGCTTGGTGCCGAACTCGACGACCACCAGCCGGTCGGCGAGCGTCATGACGAAGTCCATGTCGTGCTCCACCAGCAGCAGGCTCATGCCTTCGGCGCGCAGCTGCGCGAGCACCCGCGCCAGCGCGTGCTTCTCCTTCAGGCGCAGCCCGGCGGCGGGCTCGTCGAGCAGCAGCAGCGACGGATCGGTGCACAACGCGCGCGCGATCTCCATCAGCCGCTGCTGGCCGAGCGCGAGGTTTCCGGCCGGCTCGTCCGCGAGCGCCGCCATGCCGATGCGATCGAGCTGGCGCCAGGCTTCGGCCATCAGGCGGCGCTCGTCGGCGCGATCGAGGCGCAGCATCGCGCGCAGGACGCCGGCGCGGCCGCGCTTGTGGGCGCCGAGGGCGACGTTCTCGAGCACGCTCATGTCCGCGATCATGCGCACGTGCTGGAAGGTGCGCGACATGCCGCGCCTGGCGATCGCGCGCGAAGGCAGGCCGTCGACGCGCTCGCCGCGGAAGTCGATGCGTCCGCGCGTGAGCGGCAGCACGCCGGTGATCAGGTTGAACAGCGTCGATTTGCCCGCGCCGTTGGGCCCGATCAGGCCGACGATCTCGCCCGCGCGCACGTCGAAACCGACGTCGTTGACCGCCACCAGGCCGCCGAACTGCTTGCGTGCGCCCTGCACGGACAGCACCGTCTCGCCGTGCGCCGGCGGCGTC
>DASVLN010000475.1:0-3504 GCA_036384855.1 Burkholderiaceae bacterium
AGCGTCGCCAGCGCGCGCAGCGCCGCGCGGCGTCCGGGGTCGGCGGCGCCGGTCATCGATCGCTGCGGTTCAGCGCGCCTCGAGCGCCGAGATCGGCCGCCACAGCGCGACGAGCCAGGCGAGCGCCGGCAGCGCCAGCGCCATCGCGACGAGGAAGAAGGCGGGCCAGCCGATGGCCTGCGACAACACGCCTGCCACCGGCCCGACCCAGACCCGGCCCACCGACGCGAACGCCGACAGCAGCGCGAACTGCGTCGCCGTGAAGCGCCGGTTGGTCAGGCCCATCAGGAACGCGAGGAAGGCCGTCGTGCCCATGCCGCTGGCCACGGCCTCGCTCGAGACCGCCAGCAACAGGCCGCCGTCGACCGGCATCGGGTCCGCGATGCGGACGAAGCCGAGGTCGAACGCCGGGATCAGCAGTCCCGGCAGCGTGTCCTTGCCGTGCACTGACAGCCACCAGAACACGAGGTTGCTCGCCATCTGCAGCACGCCGAACGCGAGCAGCGCCCGCGCCAGCCGCAGCCGCAGCATGAGCGTGCCACCCAGCAGCGCGCCGACGATCGTGAAGGCGAGCCCGAGCAGCTTGTTGACCACGCCGACCTCGGCCGGCCCGTAGCCCATGCCCTTGAGCAGGAAGGGCGTCATGAGCGACAGCGCGAACGCGTCGCTCAGCTTGTAGAAGACGATGAAGCCGAGGAAGCTCCACGCGCGCGGCTGCGCGAAGTAGGCGCCCAGGCCGTCGAGCAGCGTCTGGAAGCGCGCGAGCCGCGCCGCCGCGGCCGCCAGCGGCAGCGTGAGCGCGAGCCCCAGCACCAGCGCGAGCAGGTCGATCCAGCGCGCGGGCAGCGAATTGGCCGCGACCGCGGCGCCGAACAGCGGCGACAGCAGCCAGCCGGCGAGCGGCTGCAGGAAGGCGCGGGTGATCGCGACGCCCGCGACCACCGCCGCGATCACCGCCACGAGGCCGCGCAGGTCGCGCCCGATCGGCGTGCGGCCGGGATCGGACAGCCGCGCCGGCGGCTGCGGCAGCCGCGGCAGCGCGATCGCCGACACCACCGCCGCGCCCGCCATCAGCGCCGCCATCACGCGGTAGACCTCGGGCCAGCTCATGCCGTAGCCGCTCGCGCGGTCCGTCCAGATCAGCGCCACGCCGCCGGACAGGATCATCGCCAGTCGATACCCCGTCACGTACAGCGACGAGCCGACCCCGCGCTCGCGCGCCGGCAGCAGGTCGGTGCGGTAGGCGTCGATCACGACATCCTGCGACGCGCTGAGGAAGGCGATCGCGACGCCCAGCGCCGCGAAGGTGCCGAGGCGCTCCAGCGGCGAGACGCCGGCGAGCGCCCACAGCGCCAGCGCGAGCAGCGCCTGCGTGAGCACGATCCAGCCGCGCCGTCGGCCGAGCAGGGGCAGGTCGACGCGATCCATCAGCGGCGCCCACAGGAACTTGAACGTGTACGGCAGCCCGAGCAGCGTGAGGAAGCCGATGCGCGCGAGGTCGACGCCGTCCATCGTCAGCCAGACCTGCAGCGCCGTTCCGCTCAGCGCGAGCGGCAGGCCGGAGGCGAAGCTCAGGACGAGCGTCGCCGCCCAGCGGTGGGCGGTGGCCAGGCGGCGGTCGCTGGGGTCGCGGGGATCGCGCGCCTCGGGCGGCGCCGCGGCGGCGTCAGGTTGCATCGCGGCATTCTAGGAGCCGGCCGCCTCCGGTCGGTCAGTGCCCGTCGGCAGCACGGCGGGCCGGGTCGACGTCCAGGAAGCGCCAGTAGCCGTTGACGAACGGGTTGGCCGGATAGCCTTCCAGCCACGGCTGCGACAGCACCATGCGCACGCGGTGCACGTGGGCCTTGACCGGCATGTAGGCGAGCAGCAGCTTTTGCGCGCGTGCGATCAGCGCGTCGCGCTCCGATCCGTCGGGCAGCTCCTGGATGCGGCGGAAGAGGTCGTTGTACTCCGGCAGGTCGAAGCGCGAGAAGTTGCCCTGCCCCTTGTTCGGCCCGTAGGCGGTGCTCAGCAGGTCCTCGGCGTCGGGCTCGTCGGCCGAGGTGCCCAGCATCCACATCTGCAGCGTGCCGGCGCGCGAGCGCTTCATCTGCTCCGTCCACTGGCGGCGGTCGAAGACGACGTGCACGCCGATCGCGTCCATGCGCTTCTGCCACAGCTCGTCGAGCGCGCGCGCGGTCGTGTCGGGCTGCGTGGCCACGTGCAGCAGCAGCGGGCTGCCGTCGGGGCGCTCGCGCCAGCCGTCGTGGTCGCGGTCGACGTAGCCGTAGAGGTCGAGCAGCGCCCGCGCGCGCGCCGGGTCGTAGTCGCTCATCGCGCTGCGATAGGCCGGGTCGTAGCCCTGCACCAGCGGCACGACGATGCCCTGCGCGGGGATCGCGAGCGGCTTGCGCAGCAGGCGGATCTCCTCGTCGTTGTCGTAGGCGAGCGCGATCGCCCGCCGCAGCGCGACCTGCGCCGGCGCGTAGCCGCCGACGACGGGGTCGTCCATGTTGAAGTAGGTGTAGATCACGTCCGCCTGCGGCACGAAGTGCAGCTTCATGCCGCGCCGCGCGAGGTTGGGCGCGAGCTGCCCCCCCGGCGCGGCCTGCGACGCGAACTCGTAGGGCACCATCGTGAAATCGAAGTCGCCGCGCACGAAGGACAGCCAGGTCGGCTGCGGCTCCTCGATGATCGAGACCTCGACGCGGTCGATCATCGGCTCGCGCCGGCCGTGCAGCGCACGCGCGGTGGCCTCGGCGTCGGCGTCGCCGGGGGTCGGCTGCTCGTCGTAGGTCTCGGCGCGGAAGCGCGGGTTGCGCTCGAAGGCCATGAACGACGAGCGCCGCCACTGCACGAGCCGGTACGGCCCCGTGCCCACCGGGTGTTCCATGATCGCGTCGCCGTAGTACTCGGCGACCTCGCGCGCGACCGCGCCGGCGAACATCGTCTCGGCGAGCTTGAGCGGGAAGCGCGGGTCGGGATGGCCGAAGCGGATGCGCAGCGTGTAGCGGTCCATCACGCGCAGGCCCTCGACCGGCGCGTCGTAGTCGAACGGCGCGTTGCGTGCCAGCGCGCGCTCGCGCAGCGCCTGCAGGCCGACGATGTCGTCCTCGACCAGGTCGGCGTAGGCGACGCTGTGCACGCGGGGGTCGAAGTGGCGCCGCAGCGTGTAGGCGTAGTCCTCCGCGGTGAGCTCGCGCGGGCGGCCGTGGAAGGCCGGGTCGTCGGCGAAGAAGATGCCCGGGCGGATGCGCAGCGTGAGCTCGCGGAAGTCGGCGGACATTTCCGGCAGCGCCGCGGCCGTGGCCGTGCGCAGGCGCACCGGGCGCGAGAGCAGGTCGAAGCGCAGCGGCGGCTCGATGATGTTGTCGATGATCTCGCGCGAGTAGGCGTCCGGCACCTGCGCGGGATCGAAGCCGGTCTCGGCCACCGGCAGGGCGTAGCGCAGCACCTTGGGCGGCGCGGACGCGGGGGCAGCGGCCGAGGCCGCGGGCGCCGGCACGGGCGACGCCGGCTCGGGAG
>DASVLN010000476.1:0-2320 GCA_036384855.1 Burkholderiaceae bacterium
TCCAGAGGCCCACGGCCAGCATCGCGCCCAGGTGGTCGAGGCCGGTGAACGGATGCACGAAGCCGTCCGCGAAGCCGTGCGGATGCGCGGCGTGCTCCGCGAGCGAGCCCGGGTGGGCGAGGGCGGCGAGCGGCAGCGCGCACGCCGCGGCGGTCGCGGCGACATGCAGGCAGCGGCGGGGATTCGTCAGGGTCATGTCGTCCTCGTGTCGTGTGGGAAGCGCGTGCGTCGACCTGGTGCGGTCATGCACGATTCAGGGAATCGGTTGGTGCACGGTCACCAGCTTGGTGCCGTCGGGGAAGGTGGCCTCGACCTGGATTTCCGGGATCATCTCGGCGATGCCGGGCATCACGTCGTCCCGCGTGAGGACGCGCCGGCCCTCGCTCATGAGGTCGGCGACGCTGCGGCCGTCGCGCGCGCCCTCGAGGATGGCGGCGCTGATCAGCGCGACCGCCTCGGGGTGGTTGAGCTTCAGGCCGCGCGCCCGGCGGCGCTCGGCCAGCAGGGCGGCGGTGAACAGCAGGAGCTTGTCCTTTTCGCGCGGCGTGAGATTCATCGCACGAGCCTATTGCAGGTTTGGTGCCACGCGCAAGCCCGGGGCGGCACGGGTCTTGAATGCGACTGCCGCGATGACCTCCGCCGCCACCGCCGCCCACGATCCGGCGCCCGCCGTCCGCACGCCCGCGCCGCAGCGCGTGGTCAAGGTGCGCCGCGACTACAACAGCTGGGTCGCGCAGGAGACGCTGGAGGACTACGCGCTGCGCTATACGCCCCAATCCTTTCGCCGGTGGTCGGAACTGCGCGTCGCCAACACCGCCTTCGGCGCGGCGTCCTTCCTCGTGCTGGAGGCGGTGGGCGCGACGCTGATGGTGCAGGATGGCTTCGTCAACGCGTTCTGGGCGATCCTCGCGACCGGCCTCGTGATCGCGCTCGCGGGCTGGCCGATCGCGCTGCACGCCGCGCGCCACGGCCTGGACATGGACCTGCTCACGCGCGGCGCCGGCTTCGGCTACCTGGGCTCGACCGTCACCTCGCTCGTGTACGCGAGCTTCACGTTCATCTTCTTCGCGCTCGAGGCGGCCGTGATGGCCTACGCGCTCGAGCTCGCCTTCGACATCCCGCCGGCCTGGGGCTACCTCGCCTGCGCGCTGGCGGTGCTGCCGCTGGTCGCGCACGGCGTCACCGCGATCGGGCGGCTGCAGGTCTGGACGCAGCCGCTGTGGCTCGCGCTGCTGGTGCTGCCCTACGTGTTCGTGTTCCACGCCAACCCGCACGCGCTCGCGGGCCTGTGGCGCTACGCCGGCGAGGACGGCCGCGGCGGCGCGTTCGACCTGCTCAAGTTCGGGGCCGCGACGACGGTGGGCATCGCGCTCATGACCCAGATGGGCGAGCAGGCCGACTACCTGCGCTTCATGCCCGCGCGCACGGCGGCCAACCGGCGGCGCTGGCTCGCGTGCGTGGCGGTCGGCGGGCCGGGCTGGGTGCTGCCCGGCGTCCTGAAGATGCTCGGTGGCGCGCTGCTGGCGTGGATCGCGATCGGCCACTCGGTGCCCGCCGACCGCGCGGTCGACCCGAACCAGATGTACCTCGCGGCCTGGGACACGGTCTTCGGCCGGCCCGCGCTGGCGGTGGCCGCGACGACCGTCTTCGTCGTCCTGTCGCAGCTCAAGATCAACGTCACCAACGCGTACGCCGGCTCGCTCGCGTGGTCGAACTTCTTCGCACGCCTCACGCACAGCCATCCCGGCCGGGTCGTGTGGGTGGCGTTCAACACCGCCATCGCGCTGATGCTGATGGAGCTCGACGTCTTCACGATGCTCGGCCAGGTGCTCGGCCTGTACGCCAACATCGCGATCTCGTGGCTGATGGCGGTGGTGGCCGACCTCGTCGTCAACAAGCCGCTCGGGCTGTCGCCGCGCGGCATCGAGTTCCGGCGCGCCTACCTCTACGACGTCAATCCGGTGGGCACGGGCGCGATGGGCATCGCCTCGGCGCTGGGCATCGCGGCCTACCTGGGCGTGTTCGGCCCGGCGGCGCAGGCGTTCTCGGCGCTGATCTCGCTCGTCGCGGCCTTCGTCGCGTCGCCGCTGATCGCATGGGCGACGCGCGGGCGCTACTACCTCGCCCGCGACGACGAGGATGCGGCCGAGGCCGCCGGCGCGCGACCGCGCCTGCTGCGCTGCTGCATCTGCGAGCGCGACTACGAGGGCGCCGACACCGCCCGCTGCCCGGCCTACCAGGGGCCGATCTGCTCGCTGTGCTGCTCGCTCGATGCGCGCTGCGGCGACCTCTGCAAGCCCCACGCGCGGCTGGCGACGCA
>DASVLN010000477.1:0-2183 GCA_036384855.1 Burkholderiaceae bacterium
CGCAGGCGCCGCGTCGGGCGCGGGCGCCGGCACCGGCGCGCGCGTGCGCCCCATCGCCGAGGCGACGACCGCGCGGAACTGGCGCAGGTCGACCGGCTTGGTGAGATAGTCGAACGCCCCCGCCTTCAGCGCCGTGACGGCGTTCTCGGGCGAGCCGTAGGCGGTCACGACGATCACCTTCTCCGGCCGGCCGCTCTCCTCGAGCCAGCGCAGCAGGTCCAGGCCGCTGCCGTCCGGCAGCCGCATGTCGCTGATCACAGCCCGAAAGACGCGCGCCTGCAGCATCTCGCGCGCCTGGGCGACCGAGGCCGCGGTCTCCACCTCGAGGCCCTCGCGCAGCAGCGTCAGCTCGTAGAGCGTGAGCAGGTCCGGCTCGTCGTCGACGACCAGCACGCTGCTGGCCATGAGCGCGTTCGAGGCGGGATGGGAGGCGGTGGCGGCGGAGCTCATCGGAAAACCTTCAGGTGCGGGCGGGGCGCGGGGCGTTCACGAAGGACGTTCACAGCACCAGCCGGCCCTCGGCCGACGCCAGCGACTCGCGCGGCATCATCACCTCGAACACGTTGCAATGGCGCTCGTCGCGGCGGCGGAAGTCGATCCGCGCGCCGTGGCGCTCGCACAGTTCACGGCAAATGTACAACCCCAGGCCGGTGCCGCGGCTGCGCGTCGAGTGGAAGGGCTCGAACAGGTAGGGCTCGACGTCGGGGGCGATCGGGTCGCCGTCGCTCGCCACGGCCAGCACGACCCATCCGTCGTCGACCGCCTTGAGCGTCACCCGCACCGCGCCCGGCGCGGCGCTCGCGTGGCGGATGGCGTTGTCCAGCAGGTTCACGAGCACGCGCCGCAGGTGGTCGGGATCGAAGGCGACGCCCACCTGCTGGCCGGGCAGCAGCACCTGCAGCCGGCTCGCGCTGCCCAGCGCGAGGTTGACGGTGCGCGCCCACTCGCTGCAGATGCTCGCGACCTCGGCGGTCGCGTCGAGCACGCGCGAGGGCGACAGCGCGCCGGGTGCGGCCTCCATCACGTCGTCGACGATGCGGCGCAGGCGGCCGATGTTGTCGTTCATGATGTTGACGAGGCGGCGCTGGTCGGGGCGCAGCTCGTCCTCCTCCAGCAGCGCGTGCGCCTGCGCGATGGCGGCGAGCGGGTTGCGGATCTCGTGCGCGACGCCGGCCGAGATGCGGCCCATCGCGGCGAGCCGCTCCTGGCGCAGCCGCGCCTGCACGGCGCGCAGCTCCTCGATGAACAGCACGCACAGCGGCTCCTCGGCGGGGCTCGCGCCGTCCTCGTGGCCCTCGGCACGGCTGCGCGTGAAGCGGGCGCGCACGTGCAGCGCGCGGCGCGTATGGTCCTCGAGCTGCACGTTGACGTCCATCGGCGTCGCGGGCCAGCTGCCGCGCGCGAAGGCCTGGTCGACCTCGTCGGCGAGGATCATCCAGCCCGGATGCAGCTTCAGCGAGAACGGCGGCGACGGACAGCGCGCCGCCTGCGCGACGAGCAGCCGGCGCGCCGACGGGTTGGCGGCGCGCACGCGCAGCTGGCGGTCGATCACGAGCACGCCGTCGTTCATGTCCTCGATCACGAGCCGGCTCAGCTGCGCCTGCTGGCGCGCGCGCTCGCGGCTGTCGCGGGCGGTGCGTTCCTCGTGGGCGAGGCGCATCGACAGCTCGCCGGCCAGCAGCGCGACGACGAACAGGCCGATGCCGCTCAGGCCGGCCTGCGACATCAGCCCGGCCGGGTCCGGCACCGAGCCCATGAGCCGTCCCGCCGCGGCCAGCAGCATCAGCGCCACGCCGGCGGCCGTCGCCAGCGCGGGCAGCCGCGGCGTGAGGATGCCTGCCATCAGCACCGGCAGCACCAGCAGCGCGGCGAAGTTCAGCGGCGAGCCGGGGTCGATCCAGTGGATGGCGCCGAAGACGAGCAGGTCGACGCCGATGGTCATCCACCACTGCCAGCGCGGCGACTGCAGCGCCCGCAGGCCGCGCATCTGGTCGGTCGCCCACCACAGCAGCGCCTGCATCACGTAGGCGCCGCACAGCGCCAGCGGCGCGAGCAGGTAGTGGCCCGACGCGTTGCCGATCAGCGTGAGCGCGGCCAGCAGCGCGACGCCGAGCGCCGATCGCGCCGCCACGTAGGTGCCGAAGATGCGCCGCAGCGCGCTGCCGGCCAGCGGCCTCAGCACC